>JBFFFX010000277.1:0-3934 GCA_041557775.1 Acidimicrobiia bacterium
CGTCAACCGGGGCTCGGCTGCAGCCGCCGGGATGACCGTGGCCAGCAACAGCGCACCAACCGTCGAGGTGAGAACACATCGAGTCCGCACGAGAGCCCCCCTTTCGGCCCAACACTCTGGGGACCCCCCAAACGTACACCCGTTGTGTTGGGGGCGCCCGTCACGCTCCACCCGCCGTGAGTCGACGACCCGAAGGTTGCGCCCTGCAGGCCCGGCTGCCCGTCTCACCATCCCGCCGGGACTTCTGCCGGGCTTCTACCGAACCTCTCGACACACGGCGTCACCGGACGGACGGACCGTCACCCCAGGTCCGCGAAACCACAGGTGGAGGGCACGAAACGGCTTGGCGGCGACACACGTCGAAGAGTCGCCGTGCACATGCTCGCTCGTGGCCTGCTCACGTCGCGCCGGCGCCGGTGAGGATCTCTCCCGGCTTCTGGCTCCCGCAGTGGGAGGCATGCCGGAGGGCGGTTCTGCCCTCAGCGTCTCGAGCATTGACGTCGGCACCGGCGGCGACCAGGAGGCTCATTTCGTCTGCGTCGCAATGGCTTGCCGCATGCATGAGGGGAGTCATACCTGCGACATCCGCGAGGTCGATGTCCGCTCCGTGGGCGATGAGCGCCGGGATGGCCTCCCCGGCGTCTCCAAAACGGTGGTCCCGGGCGATGGCCGAAGCGAGAGCGGTTCGGCCGTCGTCGTCCCTGGCGTTCACGTCTGATCCCGCAGCCAGGAGGACGCGTACCAGTCCTGCCAGGTCGCCGACCGCGCGGGTCCCGGGTACGTGCGTCATGGGGACGCGCGGGACGGTGCGTCGCGTGGCGGCGCCGATGAGCGCGGTCCGTCCCGCCGTGTCTCGAGCCGACGGGTCGGCGCCGGCGGCGAGGAGGGCTTCGGCGGCGGGGCCGCTTCCGGCCCACATGAGCGGCGTCTCGCCACCTTCTGAGCGAGCGTTGACGTCGGAGCCCGCCGCGAGCAGCGCCTGGACGGCGGCGACATGACCCCACTGGGCGGCCCGCATCAAGGGCGTCTCGCTATTCGGCCCCTTCTCGTTGGGGTCCGCCCCTGCAGCGATGAGGGCAGTGATCAGGGCAGCACGACCGAGTTCTGCCGCCGCGAACAGGATCGGCATGCCGTCGATGCGATCGGCCGGCGAGACGGTGTCGCCTCGTGAATCGAGATCGAGAGCCCGATCGATCAGCTTCCCGACCCACCCCGGATCCCAGTTGTCGATCATGCCGCTCGACGCGCCGGAAACCCCGGCGGCGGCTGCGTCCTTGGCGTCTTTGCCGTCTGAGTTCTTCTGTGTGGCGGAGGCGCCTGCGGCGAGCAGTCGGACCACCGTCCAGGCATCCTGACGTCCCGCTGCGAGCATGAGGGGCGTCCAGCCCAGGTCGTCGGCGGCATTGGGGTCGGCGCCGGACTCGAGGAGTGCGTCGGCAACCGCAGGTCGGGCCTCCATCAGAGCCGTCCGTCCGTGCGTGCCCCGTTCGTCGACCGGCGCTCCGGCGGCGAGGGCTCGTGCCACGATGCTCGACTGCTCGGTCTTGACGCCGGCGTGGAGAGCCGCCGTGGCCACACCCGGGTCGGGCTGCAACTCGAGGATCCGATCCAGCAGATCGGCGTGCCCTTCGTGGCCCGCCCAGGCGGCCAGCGGCTCGGCCTCCTCTGCGTCGAGGGAGGAAACCGATGGGAGCAGGATGCCGGCGACGTCGGACCGGTTCTGCTTGGACGCAAGCATGAGGACGTCGATGGCGGTCCGCCTCGGCACCGCGGTGGCGCCCGCTTCGAGAATCGCCAGAACGATCTCCCAGTGGCTGCGGACGGCCGCGTCGGTGATCGGCGACGCCTCGGCGGCGTCGACGGTGTGCGGATCGGCCCCGCCGGCGATGAGGCTTCGGGCGGCCGCAACACTGCCGGTCCTCGCTGCCAACTGCAGCGGCGTCTCGCCGGTTGCGTTCCGGACCCCGACGAGTGCGCTCGCGGAGAGCAACGCATCGACGATCTGAGCGGCGGCATGGGCCTGCTCGGGCGTCTTCGCGTCCTTTTCCGCAGTAGTTCCTGCGGTGGAGGAGAGCCAGTTCAACACCCCGATCCCGGCGCGATCCAGCCAGCGCTCCCCGGATGAGAGGTACCTCGGGCTCACGGCCCACGCGAGGGCCGTGTCGCCCTCGTCGTCTGTCTCGCCGACGTCGGCACCGGCGTCGAGCAGGGCCTCGACGACTGCCGTGTGGCCGGCGCGAGCAGCGATCATCAACCCCGTCCGGCCCGACGCCACCCTTGCGTTCGGGTCGAACCCCTCGGCCAACAGGGCGACGACGTCGTCCGCATCACCCTTCTGCACGGCCTTGAAGAAGCGCTTCTCCGTTCCACTCGCCATGGCTTTGCCCCCTCCGTTCCGGTGGCGTCAGGTTATCTCCCCGACGATCGGCGCTGCGTCCCGCCCAGCAACGGCTCCGGATGCGGCCGGGTGTCGATTCGATCGCTCGCCTGCTTCCTGGGATGTGAATGCCGTTCCATCATGCCCACGCGAGAAGCATCTGGTCACAGCCCGATCCGGACGCAGGGAGACGCCGGCCGTGAGCCCGCGTGGCGGGCCAGCGGCGTGAACGAGGGGGCGGACACCTTGTACTTCAGGCAATACGCCATTTGCGCCACGGTCGC
The DNA here is from genome assembly GCA_041557775.1 of Acidimicrobiia bacterium. GTDB lineage: Bacteria > Actinomycetota > Acidimicrobiia > Spongiisociales > UBA5794 > DATHZQ01. Next base: position 2,662 of record JBFFFX010000277.1, read on the forward strand.
ACTCTGGTGCGGAGGGGGTGGCCGGCTGCAGTGGACACCGCCGTCATGCCTCCTGACAATGGGGATCACATGCGGCGGCGAACCCGGCTCGTGATGGTGCCTGATGACCTCTCGATGGCCGACCTGATCGGTCGTTTGGGCGGCTACGACGTCGTCGTCGTCGACGTCGACAACACACTGACGCCCGACGAGGCGCCGGGGTCGGTGGTTGCCGCCTCTCTCGATGAGATCCGCGCGGCGGCGCAACAGGGCGGCGTCGGTCGGCTGGTGGCGCTGTCGAACGGGTCCCCGTATCGGGCCGTCGCCGGCGACGGGGTGATGTGGGCCGCCGGGAAACCATTCACCAAGATGAGCGCAGTCGGCGTCGGGGCCGGGCAATCGGTGGCCGTGGTCGGCGACAAGATCCTCACCGACGGGGTGCTGGCTCACCGCTGGCGTGCCGTGTTCTACCTCAAGCCGCTCACGTCCCCGTCCGGGCGCCGCCCGATGGTGTCACGGGCCGTCGGCTGGTTGGCCCGAAGGCTGCTGTTCGCCGCTCAACCGCTCGAGTGAACCGAATCACCGACAGGGATCTGCGTCCTCTCGGCTCGGGGGAGGCAGAACCGGAAGGTCTTCCCGAGTCGACCGTGTCGAGGGGTGCGATCGTCGCCCTTCGGGCCATCCTGCAATCGGCATAGGGCCACCCGGCCCTGGCCGCGATCGGCCGGATTCGCCGATACTCAACGGTCTACACCCCCGTCGGGTCGGGATGTCTTCGGGAGGCCGCAACGTGAAGGGCATCGGCGTCATCGCTCGCCTCGGGATGTGGTGCCACCGGCACCGCGGGGCCACCGTGATCCTGTGGATCGTGGGTCTGGTGGCCCTGTTGTCCGGCTCGCAGATGGTGGGCAGCGACTACGCCGAGGATCTGCAGCTCCCCGAGTCGGACAGCCGCAACGGCATCGAGGTCCTCGACGAGCACTTCGACGGATTTGGCACCGGGTTCTCGGGGTCGATCGTGTTCCAAGCCGAAGGCGGGGTCACCGATCCCGCCGTGGTTGCGGCCATGGAAGAGATGTTCGCCGCGGTCTCCGAGATCGAGGGGATCACCCTGCGCAGCCCCTACGGGGGGTTCGGGAACCGGATCAGTCCCGACGGCACGATCGCCTTCGCCGAGCTCGAGATCAGCCCGGAGATGACCTTCAACGAGATGATGGCCGCCGGGGAGGAGATCAACGATCTGGTCCCCGAGGTCGAGGGGCTCCGCGTGGAGATCGGGGGAGAGGCGTTGGCC
>JBFFFX010000278.1:0-3933 GCA_041557775.1 Acidimicrobiia bacterium
GCCGGTCACCAGCGCGTCTGGGTCGTCGACCCGGACGAGTGACGGTCAGGCGTTCTTCCCGTCTCGCCAGGCGAGCCACTCGGCGAGGCCGTCGAGTGACCACTGGGGTCCGGTCGTGCCGAGGGTGAATTGGGTGAATCCCATCTCCAAGTAGGTCTCCGCGTCTTCGCGGAGGAAACGATCGAGATCGTTCGGCTGGAGACCGACTCCCCACTCGATGTCGCGGGGGTCGCGCCCGTATTCGGCGCACCATCCCTCGAGGGCCGCGATCTTCGGCTCCAAGCTCTCGGGCCGGTCGGGGAAGAGCGCATGCCAGCCCTGCGCATGCTTGGCGACCATACGGAGTGTCTTCTTCTCGCCGGTCCCGCCGATGAGGATGGGGATGGTGCGCGTCGGCGGCGGATTGAGCTTCGACCACCGCTCTTCGATCTTCGGCAGCGCGCTGGCGAGGTCGTCCAGGCGGCTCCCGGCCGTCCCGAACTCATAGCCGTACTCGTCGTAGTCGCGCTGGAACCAGCCCGACCCCATCCCGAGGATGAGCCGGCCGCCGGACATGTGGTCCACGGTGCGGGCCATGTCGGCGAGCAGTTGGGGGTTGCGGTAGGAGTTGCAGGTGACGAGAGCGCCGATCTCCATGCGTTCAGTGGCCTCGGCCCACGCGCCGAGCATCGTCCAGCACTCGAAGTGCTTGCCGTCGGCGGGTCCGTAGAGCGGGTAGAAGTGATCCCAGTTGTAGGCGACGTCGGCGCCGGCCTCCTCGGCCGCAGCGAGGGCGCGGCGAAGGTCGGCGTAGTCGCCGTGCTGGGGGTGGAACTGGACGGCGATGCGGACCGGATGCACGGGATCCTCCTCGACGGTGGTGACGTCTCCGAAGCTAGCGGCTCGGACGCAGGGCGGAGTCATGGGCCGCACGCGGGGTACGCTGCTGGCGATGCGATTCACCCGCGACGAGCTCGAGTCGTTCCGCGACGCCGGCGTAGCCGACCTCGTCGGACCGGGGCTGCGGCTGCTCTTCGTCGGCATCAATCCGGGCCTGTGGACGGCGGCGACACAGACGCACTTCGCCCATCCGGGAAACCGCTTCTACCCGGCGCTGCGGCTGGCTGGCGTGATCGAGCGGGAGATCGACCGGTCCCAGGGCTTCACCGACGACGATCGTGCCCACCTGACGGCTCGGGGCATCGGCATCACCAATCTCGTGAACCGCGCCACCGTTCGGGCGAGTGAGCTGACCACCGCAGAGTTGCGGGACGGGGCGCAGCGCCTCTCCAGCTTTGTCGCTGACCATCGCCCGCACGTGGTCGCCATCGCCGGGGTCACCGCCTACCGCACCGCGTTTCGACGGCCGAAGGCCCAACTCGGCCGGCAACCCGACATGATCGGCGAGGCAGAGCTGTGGGCAGTCCCGAATCCCAGCGGGCTCAACGCGCACGAGACCACGGCGACGCTGGCCGAGTGGTACCGGCGCGTCGGGGTCGCTGCCGGGATCGTCACCGGCGCGACCGGCGGCACCTGACGCCAACGCCGGGCGGTCGGGCACGAGGTCGGCTGCGGATGCGCCTCGCCGCGATGGACTGCTGGCAGAGTGCGGAAGAAGCGCCAATGGCACTCGCTGGGCAGCGTTGATAGCCCGTTGTTGACGCAGTTGGCTGCCGTCACGAGTGCGCCAAACCGTTTTCCCGCACCCTGCTACCGGCGTTCCGCCGCAGCCTTGATGTCTTCCAGGTCTGCGTCGAGGGCTTTGCGCGTTGCGTTGCGGAACAGCCGGCCGACGGTGGCGGCCATGACCTTGCCCAGGAGTCCCTTTGCCTCGGCGGAGAAGGTCATCGTGACACGGCTCCGGTGGTCGCCGAAGCTCTCGACGGACACCGTCGACGTGTAGTGGGCGCCGGCAGCGTCGGATTCGACCGTGTAGGAGACGCCGGGCTCGATATGGGTGACTTCCATCACCTCGGTTGCGGTCCTGCCGAACATCGTTCTCGTCTCCCGCCACCTGGTGCCGACCTCGAAGCCGGTGCCGCTGTCAAGGCGTTCGATCTTCTCGATGGCGGCCATCACGTCGGCGGCGCGGTCCAGATCGGCGACGACCGCCCACACCCGCTCCGCTGAGGCGCCGACGTCTTTGTGAACGGTCATGTCGGCCATGGGTCCTCCTCGTTCGGCACCGCAAGCGTACGCGATGTGGGCGGTTCCGGCGCCCGCAGATCGGGACTCCGGCCCTAGCGATGGGACGGCCAGAGCGCGACGATGACAGGGGAGGTGCGCGATGCAATCCCGCACCCGTTTCTGGGCGCTCGTCTCCGTTGCCATCCTCACGACCTCCTGTGCCTCCGACGCCGCGCCGCGCACCGATGCGCCGGCCTCGACGACCGAGGTGACGGTGGTTCAGTCGACCACGGCTCCGCCGCCCCCTGCGTCTGCGCCGGCGGAACCGGACCGGCTGCCGACGCTGGTCGTCACGACGCCCGCCCGCAATGCGATGATCCCCGGCACCCACGTCCTGTTCGAGGGCACGACCGACCCGGGGTGCGCCGTACGGGTCATCGGGCGTGGCGATGCCGAGGTCGACGTCGCAGGCCATTGGTCCATCGACTTGTCGCTCCAGCCCGGGACCAACGTGATCGTGGTGCTCGCCGAGGATCCCCGGGGGACGAGAACGGTGGTCGACCACTCGGTGACCGTTCTTGCGGCTCCCGGCGACGCCCCGGGTGTCTGGCAGCGGTGGTCCGACACGGACTTCGTCCGGTCCGGCGGCATCCGCATCGCTACCGACGGCGGCGTCTGGGCCGTGACCGAGGGTGGACTGGTGCGCTGGGATCCCAGGACGGGCGTCTACGAGGAGCTGCTCGACCCCGCATGGGACGAGGCGGCACTGCGGTCGGTGGCGCTGAGTGACGACGGCGTTGTGTGGATCGGCTTCTATTCGACGGTGGTGCAGTGGGACGGTAGGACGTCGATCGTGCACCGATTCGAGTCCGCGGAGGACTGGGCGGCGCCGATCGAGGTCACCGTCGCGCCGGACGGGACCGTCTGGGCGGCTGCCGGGCACCTCGGGGTTCGGTTCTTCGACGGGGAGGTGTGGGCGGCGCTGCCGCCGCTGCCGGGGCGGGGCGAAGTGGAAGCTATTGCCGTAGATGCGCACGGAACGGTCTGGGTTGGGACGTTCTGGGAGGGTTTGCTGTCGCATGCGGACGGCGTGTGGATACGGGAGCATGCGTGGCCCGCGCCGGTGGTGGTCGCCGCTGAGAACGGTGACGTGTGGTTCTCGGTCCGCGACATGCAGGATCTGGCCGATCAGAAGGCCGTCGTGTGGCGCGTCGATGCGGCAACGGGGGAGCACACCGAGATCCCGATGGGGTCGCGCTCCGTCTGGGCGATCGCTCCGGACGGCGAAGGCGCCTACGTCGGCACCAGCCCGCTGTGGACCGAAGGTGACCCGCCCGACCCGTCGGGTCTCTGGTACATCGACTCGACCGGCGGTGCGGTTCCGGTCCCCGGGGCATGGGATGACTCGCGGTCGCAGGTGCTCGGGGTCGACGTGGCCGGAGACGGTGTCGTCTGGCTCGGAGGCCAGCGCGGGGTGTGGCGGCACGGCGCCGGTGGCGATCGTCAGTACCTCACCGACACCTTTGGGAGCTTCAGCGTCGGGTTCGTCGAGTTCGGGCCACAGGGCGACGTGTGGGCCGGCGATTGTCTCCGCTCGGCCGTGTGGCGCGACGGTAGGTGGGATCGTCTCCCCGAGGCTCCCGAAGATCTGTGGTCGTGCGATGCGGCGATCGATGGAGACGGCGTGCCATGGCTCGCCGGCTCGCCTGGGCCGATGCGGCTCGCGGGGGAGCAGTGGGTCGTCGACGAGACGGACGCCTCAGGCACCAGGTGGCAGGATCTGTATCCACCGCTTGCGGACGAGGGGGACGACCGGGCCCCGTGGAC
>JBFFFX010000279.1:0-3919 GCA_041557775.1 Acidimicrobiia bacterium
GGGTTCCGGCCGGTGGAGGTGACGGGATTTGAACCCGTGACCCCTTCGTTGCGAACGAAGTGCTCTGCCGAACTGAGCTACACCCCCGGGTGAGCCTCGGAGTCTAGCCGGGGCCTCAGAGGACCGACGCGCCGCCCGTCGCCTCGTCGATGCTGCGGCGCACCCGTTCCTGCACGGCCGTCATCGTCAGGTCCGCCCGGCTGCGCTCGATGAGCGAGCGGGCGACATCGGTCGTGCGCCGCAAGCCGCTCGTCATGCCGTCTGGGTAGTCCAGCGACGTCAACAGCCCGATGATCGTCTCCATCCGGGCAAACGTGATCTCGGCGGCGGGGATGTCACCAGTGCGAAGTTGATCGAGGAGCCGGCGCCGCAGCTCACCGACCGCCTCACCGAGGCCCTTGAGGTACGGGACCGCGTCCAATCCGAGAGCCTGCGGCGTGGGGAGCTCGTCCCCGGAGAGAAGAGCGGCAGTCAGCTCCGCCTCGGCGTACTCCTTGACCGCGTCGTAGTAGAAGCCGGCGTAGTAGATGTCGCGATGCTCGGCGAGCGGCGCCTCCGTGTCCTTCACCAAATCCCTGACGTCGGAGAGCAGTGCATGGGCCTTGTCGGCCTCGCCGCGGTGGAGCGATCGGATCGCGTTGGCCGAGGAACGGATGATGTTGCGGCAGTTCTTCAGCGCCATCTCGCGGACAGCGAACTTCGCATCCAGCTCGTCGCGTACAGCAGCCTCGATGGCGTCGAGGTTGGGACCGTCCTCCACGAAGACCGGTGTCAGCCGGCGACTACCCGAACGGTGGCGAGCACCGGCTCGTTGTCGGCTGGAGGCTCGGCGAGGCGCAGCGGAACGACCTGCGCCTGCATCGGAGCGGCCTGCTGCGTCATCAGGAGCAAGGTGACGAAACCGGCGAACGCGATGTCGAACGTGATCGTCACGCCGAGCCACATGCCGCTGCCGGTCGCGATGGCGATGAGCAAGGAAAGCAAGGCACCCCCACCGAGCGAGGAGAGCACGCGGCGCCGACGAACGCTGCTCCGCCGCCGCTGCACGATGTGCCGTCCCTGGTGGGTCGCAACCGACGCCAACAGATCCTGGGCGCGCGCAAAGTGACGCGTGCTGGTCATGGGAGCTCGCCGCCTGCCGTCGAGGGCCGATGGCAGGAGAAACACCGCCCAGATCCCCCCAATGAGAATGAAGGCAAACAGGTGCATGTACCGTTCCTTACTCCGTTGCCGGGAAGGCTACGACCCAGGTCCAACGCGACCAAGGATTTGGGAGCCTCCCATGATCAGCCGGCATTGTGGTCGGATTGGTCCGAACAAAGCAACTCCAAACCGTGCTTCAGCGCGGGACCGATTGCTTCGATGGACTCCGTGGCACCTCGGACGGAGCCGGGCAGATTGACGATCAGCGTGGTCCCGGCGATGCCGCACACCCCCCGCGACAGCATGCCGTGCGGGTTCTTGCCGAACGTGATCGCCCGCATCATCTCGGCAAGACCGGGCGCTTCGCGCTCGATGACGCGGCGGGTGCCTTCGGGGGTGAGGTCGCGGGGAGCGAAACCCGTTCCTCCGGTCGTTGCGATGAGATCCACCGAACCGACGAGGGACCGCAGCTCACGCTCGACGGACTCGACGCCGTCCGGGATCACGCGCACGGCGGTGTCTGCGAACCCGAAGTCGGCCAGCACCTCTGCGACGGCGGGACCCGACCGATCCTCCGCCTCGCCGCGGCTCGCTCGATCCGACACGGTCACGACGACGGCTCTCATCGCACCCAATCTCCCGACTTGCCGCCGCGCTTGCTGAGCAGCTGCACCGGCCCGATGATGGCCCCACGGTCGACGCCCTTGATCATGTCGTAGAGCGCAACCGCTCCGACCGCGGCTCCTGTCATCGCCTCCATCTCCACGCCGGTGCGGGCATCGATGCGGGTCGTCACCTCGATCCGCGCGCCGTCGGCCGTGGGCTCGATCACGACGTCGACGGCGTCGAGGCCAATCGGGTGACAGAGCGGTATGAGGTCCGGAGTCCGTTTGGCGCCCATGATGGCGGCGACCCGGGCCACTGCCACGGCGTCGCCCTTCGCCAGCGCACCGCCGAAGAGGGCGTCGCGGACGGACGCGGTCATGGACACGTGGGCTTCCGCAACGGCCACCCGGTGCGTGACCGCCTTCTCGCCGACGTCGACCATGCGCGCCTCGCCGCGCTCGTTCAGGTGCGCGAGGTCCTCAACCACCCAGGGCCTCCTCCCTCGTTCGCACCGCGGGCAGCCGGAACATCTCGAGCTCCACCTGATCGCCCGCCTCGAGACCAGCGACGCCGACCGGCACCACGGCGAACGCATCGGCCGCCGCCATGGCGGACAGGACGTTCGAAGATTGACCGCCGGCCGACGTCACCTCGGGGATCCCCGCCGGGGTCTCCCCGACCACGACGCGAAGGAACACGACCTTCTCGGGGTCGGTGGACACGTCGTGGGTGAGCATGCCGTAGCGGCGGGGTCGATAGAGCGCGGTGGCGCCCATCATGTGCAGCAGCGCCGGACGGACGAATTGCTCGAACGCAACGAACACCGAGACCGGGTTGCCCGGGAGCCCGAAGTGCGGGGTGTCGCCGAGGCTGCCGAAGGCGAACGGATTCGCCGGCTGCATCGCCACCTTCCAGAAGTCGACCGTGCCCAGTTTGACCAGCTCGGTCTTCACCAGGTCGTAGTCCCCCATCGACACACCTCCGCTGGTGAGCACGACATCGGCGGTCTGTGCCGCGTGGCCGAGCACCTGGTTGAGAGCGATGGGGTCATCGCCGACGATCCCGTGGTCGATGACGACCGCACCCAGCTCCTCGAGCAGGCCGCGCAACACGAAGCGGTTGGCGTCGCGGATCTTGCCGGGTCCGAGCGTTGCGGTCTCCGGCGGAACGATCTCGTCGCCCGTCGACATGATCGCCACGTTGGGCCGCCGCCGCACCACGGGCCAGGCAACACCGAGCGACGCCAGCACCCCGAGATCCGCCGGTCCGAGCCGCGAGCCCGCGGTCAAGACCTCCGTTCCGGCGGCCACGTCGCCACCGGCAGGGCGCACCGCGGTTCCGGGCTCCACCGCCGCGTGAATGGTGACGAAGCCTTCGCCGGAAGTCGTGTCCTCGACCTTGACGACGGCCTCTGCCCCGTCGGGAAGCGGAGCGCCCGTCATGATCTTGATCGCGGCGCCACGCCGCACCGCCTGTGCCGGCACGGAGCCGGCCGGCACATCCTCGAGCACCTCGAGCCGAACCGGCGGGGCGGCGACGTCGGCGGCGATGACGGCGAATCCGTCCATCGCGGAATTGGCGAAGGGCGGCAGGTCGTGAGGTGCGCGCACCGCATCCGCCAGCACGAGGCCGAGGCATTCCCGCAGCGGACGCGGCGCAGCCGGGAGCGGCGACATCGCATCGAGGACCTCTGCTTGTGCCTCTGGGAGCGGCCTCACTCGCCGACCACCTTGCGCTCCTGCCCGGTGAGCAGGCGCTTGATGTTGGCGCTATGACGAGCGACCACCAGCAGGGCAATCCCCCCGGCGATGAGCAGCCGGACCCCACGATGGCCGTCGAGGGCGGCCGCCGGAACGTAGAGGGCCATCGCCCCGAGCGAGGCAATCGACGCGGTCTTGGTCACGGCAACCGTCGCTCCCCAGGCCACGGCCAAGACGATCCCGTAGATCGGCGCAAGCCAGGCCAGCGCGCCGATTGCGGTCGCCACCCCGCGGCCGCCCCGGAAACGGTGCCAGATGGGGAATGCGTGGCCGACGACGGCGGCGAGTCCAGCAGCGAATCCGACCTCCACCCCGCCGAGGGCCGACCCGATGGCGGCAGCGGCAAGGCCCTTGATCGCATCCCCGGCCATCACGACCCCGGCCGCACCCTTGCCGACCGAGCGGAACAC
>JBFFFX010000280.1:0-3905 GCA_041557775.1 Acidimicrobiia bacterium
CGGCGCGGCGGCCCAATTCAAGCGATGGCTGGCGGACCGTCGTGAGGTCGATCCGGCGGATGCGCGACATGGCCAGGCCGTCGTAGCCGGCGAGGGAGATGTCGTCGGGGACACGGATGCGTGCCTCGTCCAGCACGTCGAGCGCACCGAGGGCGGCGAAGTCGTTGGGAGCGAACACCGCGGTGGGTCGATCGTCGCCCTGGAGCAGCTGAGCCATGGCTGAAGCGCCGCCGGCTTCGGTGAAGGCCCCCCCGACCACTCGGACCTCATCGTCCAGTCCGTGGGCCCGCATCGCCCGCTCGTACCCGCTTTGCCGCTCCGGTGCGCCGGCCCCGCCGCCGCCGCTGATGTGGGTGATCCGGCGGTGGCCCATCTCCACGAGGTGGCGGACGACCATCGCCGCACCTGCGGCATCGTCGCCGCCGATGCAGTCCATCAGCTCGGAGTCGGTCTGTTTGCCGACGAGGACCACGGGCACGCTCCTCCCGGCGGCCTCGAAGTGGTCGGCGTCGGTCATCGTGCCCAGCAGGACGAGGCCGTCCACTCGAAGCTGCAGCAGCGTGTCCACGGCGATCGACTCCCGGGAGGCGTCGAGGAACGCCGAGCTGAGCAGGGCGCGGTAGCCCAGGTCGACTGCGGCTTCCTCGATGCCGTCCGCCACATCCGCGAAGAAGGGGTTGTGCAGATCCGAGAGGACGCACCCCAAGACCCCGGAGCGGCTCTGGACGAGACTGCGGGCGACGGCATTGGGCCGGTACCCGAGCTCGGCGGCGGCCTCGAGCACCGCGGTGCGGCGTGCATCGCTCACGTTCGGTGCGTTGCGCATGACGAGCGACACGAGCGACTTCGAGACGCCGGCGCGGGCGGCGACGTCGCGGATGGTCGGCAGCTTGGGTTTGGCGCCTGGCATGCAGGGGAATGTACCGGATTGCTTGGAACGATCCAATGGACGGTATTCCGCCGCCGGCGTGCCGGTGCCGAGAGTCCGTCAGTAGGTGGGGTACCAGCGTTCGTCGGGATTGGGCAGGTCGTGCCGCTGCGCCCAATCGCGGCCCGACGCGCGCGCCGTGTCGGCGAGCCGGCGGAACCGCGGTCGCACGATCTCGGCCACGATCCGTTCCCGATCCTCCGCACGCGCCGTCACGGCCTCCCGCCACAAGGCTCTGCCGACCATGAATCCCGAGGCGCCTGCCGCGCAGGCGACTTCGACTTGTGCGAGAAACAGGTCGAACGGATCGCCCCCCGAAAGCAGCGCCCACGGCACCGGGGAGGCCTCGTTGAGCTCCTCGCACGCATCGACCCAGATCGCACGGTCCGGCTCGTGCCGGGTGTCGATCGGGAACTGGACCTTGAGCACCTCGGGTCCGAGCGCTCCGAGCCTCCGCACGGTGTCGACGACGATGCGCCGCCGCTTGGCGGCAAAGGCTGGATCATCGGTCGTGAGTCCGGGTTCCATCGCATAGGCCAGGGGCTCGAGGAACAGCGGGATGTCGTGGCGAGCGCACTCGGCGACGACTGCGGCGATCGTCTGATCCTGCGCCTCCGCGGCCGGGCCGTCGGGACGGTAGAGGACGAGGAGCTTGATGCCGGAGGCGCCCAGCCGTTTGGCCTTCTCCACGCTCCAGCCGTCCAGCAGCGTGGTCTGGCGGGCGGTCGGATCACCCAGATATCCCTGGGCCTCGACCGCGGCGAGGAATCCGATGCTCCCCGGCAGGGTGCGGGTGGCGATCGCCTGGGCGGCGCTGTACTCGGGCTCGAGCATGACCGCGCTGGCCTCCGGACCCATCTCACGGAGCAGCCAGAGCTTGACGTCGGTCAGGGTGGCCGCGGGGACGGCAGCCGGATCCGCCCGATCGAGGACGACGCGCATCGAGTCGCGGTGATCGATGGCCAGGATCGTGAAGATCCCTTCGGGCGTGGACGTCGTGGTGAGGCCGCGGACCTTCCCTGGGGAGAGAGGCATCACCATCCTCCGTGCTCGGCAACGAACGCCTCGATCTCGGGCTCGGTCGGGAACGCCGACGCGCAGCCGTGGCGCGTCACTTCGATCGCACCGCAGGCGTTGGCGAAGCGAGCCGCCTCCCACCACTCGAGACCGGTGAGCCGGCTGCGGATGAGTCCGCCGGCGAAGGCGTCGCCGGCGCCCACCGTGTTCACGACCTCGACCGGGAACCCGGGGACGTCAAGGCGGTCGCCGTCCAGCAGGATCGAGACGCCGCGGGGCCCTCGCTTCAGCGCGATGGCCGACGGTCCCGTCTCGAGCAGCGCATGTACGCGTTCGTTGAGGGCCTCGTGGCGGTCCTCCGGCACGGCGCCGCCGCTCATCACGATCTCGGGATCCGGCATGAGCGCTGCGTAGAACTCCTCCTCCGTCCCGATGGCGACGTCGACGAACGGCAGGATCGAGCGCATGGTCATGCCGAACGCCCGCGGATGCGACCACTCCGTGGGCCGCAGGTCGAGGTCCAGGAAAGAGAGCAGGCCCAACTCCGCGGCCCGCTCGGCCGCGTAGCGGGCGGCGTCGGCGCACGAGCCGCGGCTGAATGCGTTGCCGCTGTGCTGGATCGCCCGCACATTCTCGAAGGGCACGGCGTCGACGTCATCGACGGTGAGGTGAACGTCGGCCGGGTCCTCGCGGTAGAACGAGAGGGGGAAGTGCGACGGCGGCTGAACTCCGAGGAGCGCCAGCGAGGTCAGCTTGCCCGGTTTGCGGGCGATGAACTCCGTGAGAACGCCCTCGTCGCGGAGGTAGCGGAGGACGAACTCGCCCACCCGATCGTCGCCGATCCCGGTGAGCGCGATGGATCGCAGACCGAGCCGGCTCGTGGCGATCGCGATGTTCGTGGGACTGCCGCCGACCATCGCATCGAAGCCGGTGACGTGGGCGAAGTCGGCGCCGATGTCGCGGGCATACAGGTCCATGTTGACCCGGCCGACGGTGACCAGGTCGAACGCCGGGCTCGTCATCTCGGCACCTCGTCCGCAGAGATGACCGGTCCCGGTCCGCCACCCACGACGGACTGGTCGAAGTCGATGACGGCGCCGGTCATGAGTCCCGAATCGTCCGATGCGAGGAAGGCGACCGCCTTCGCCACCTCGTCCGGCTTGAGCAGGCGGCCGAACGGCATCCCTGCCTCGACGCCGGCGAGCCAGTCGGGATCGCCACCGTGGTACTTGACCTGGATGGCGTGTTCCCCCGGTGTGTCCATCCAGCCGATGTTGAGCGTGTTGATCCGGATGCGATCCCGGCTCAGCGCATAGCCGAGGTTTCTCGTGAGCGGCATCAGGGCGCCCTTGGTGATGGAGTACGGCGCGAGGAACGGCATGCTGCCGTAGGCGGCCACCGAGCCGATGTTGACGATCGCCCCTGCGATGCCTTCCCGCCGCATGACGGCCACGGCGCGCTGGATCAGGAAGAACGGTGCGCGGACGTTGACGTCCATCAGCGAGTCCCACAGTTCGACGCTCGTGTCGACGATCGTGCCGCGGTCGGTGAGGGCGGCGGCGTTCACCAAGATGTCGATGCGGCCGAAGTGGTGGTCGGCGGCGTCGGCGAGAGCGAACACCGCCTCGGCGTCGGCCAGATCGGCGGGGTGGAAGAGGACGTCGACGCCTTTCGCGCGCAGCGCGGCAGCAACGCGCCCGCCCCGTTCCTGGTTGCGGCCGGTGACCACGATGCCCGCCGCGCCTTCGTCGGCGAACCGGTGGGCGATGGCCTCGCCGAGACCTTGCGTGCTGCCGGTGACGAGCGCTACTTTGCCTTCGAATCGCACGGTGTCGCTCCCTCGTCGCGGTGCCGGGACGCCCCGGGCGCGGCTCAGTATATTGAGCGGCTTTGGAACGTTCCAAGGAGAAGGGAGTGCAGCGCCGTGGATCCCATGGTGATGGGCGCCGTGGCCGCCGCC
>JBFFFX010000281.1:0-3872 GCA_041557775.1 Acidimicrobiia bacterium
CGATGGCCGAACACCAGACCGGAGCCGATCCCGACAACGAGTACCTGGCGATCAGCCGGAAAGACGCCTGGTCGACGCTGTCCCGGATCGACGCGATCCCTCCCTACCTCGCCGAAGCCAGGATTCGTGACGCGTGTGGGCTGGCTCCGTGCCGGCGGAGCACGAGTGTGGCGGCTTGGCTCGCCGGGGCTCGGGACCGGCTCCACCCGGTCGTCGGAGTTGCGCTCGATGCCGAGGCTGCCGCGGTCATCGACTGGAGCGTGACCTCGCCGGAGGCCGATCACCCCGCCGCCGCGGCGCCGATGGAGCGCCAGATCAGGCGGGTTGAAGAGGCGATGACGCTGGCCTCGGCTTCCGTCGGCGTTGGCAGATACGGCGAGCCTCGGTTGGTCTATGCGGCTCCGGAGTTTGCGGTGGAGACCAACCGCGGGCCCGGGTGGCGCACGGTGCACCTCGGCGTCGATCTCTCGTGTCCGGCGGGCACCGCGGTGAATGCGCTGTACGACGGGTGGGTGGAGCGCGTCGACGACGAGGCCCTCGATGGGGGCTACGGCCCCGTGATCACCCTTCGCCACGAGCCGGAAGGCAGCCCCGCCTTCTATACGCTCTACGGCCATCTCGACGGTACGTCGATCACACTCACGCAAGGTGCGGCGGTGACCGGCGGCGAGCGCATCGCCACGGTCGGCGCACCTCCCGGCAACGGGAACTGGACGCCGCATCTTCACTTCCAGGTGATCACCGATCTGCTGGGTATCGACGGACCGTTTCCCGGTGTGGCGCTGCCGGACCATTGGGGCGTCTGGGGGAGCCTGTGCCCGTCCCCGCGCGATGCGCTCGGCTTGCCCGCTGCCATGGTCGACGCTCCTCGTCCCGACGACGAGGCCGTTGCCGGTGCCCAGCGCCGGATGCTCCCCCCGAGCCAGACCATCAGCTACCGCCGGCCGCTGGTCGCGGTACGCGGGTTCGGAGCCTATCTCTACGACGGTTGGGGCAGGGCGCACGTCGACGGTGTGAACAATGTCGCTCACGTCGGCCACGAGCATCCCCGGGTCGTCGCTGCGCTGCGGCGCCAGGCCACGATCCTGAACACGAATGCCCGGTACCCCCACCCGGAGAGAGTGCGCTATCTCGCCCGGCTGGCCGCCCGGTTCCCGCATCCCCTCGACACCGTGTTCCTCGTCTGCAGCGGCAGCGAGGCCAACGACCTGGCCCTCCGCATCGCTCGTACGGTGACCGGGAGGACGGCCGTCGCAGTCCTCGAGTCTGCCTACCACGGACACACCACCGACCTGATCGCGGCGAGCCCGTACAAGCACGACGGTCCGGGTGGCACCGGAACGCCGCCCGGCACCGTCAAGCTCCCGCTGCCGGATCCCTACCGATCACCGCTCGGTGGTGACACCGGAGCCCATCTGGCCGTGGTGGAGGACGCCTTTGCGGAGAACGCCCCAGCAGCGTTCATCGCAGAGTCGATCCCCGGAGTCGCCGGGCAGATCGTGTTGCCCGACGGCTACCTCCGGGGAGCCTTCGCGGCAGTGCGAAAGACGGGGGGGATTGCCATTGCCGACGAGGTTCAGGTGGGCCTCGGCCGCGTCGGCTCCCATTGGTGGGGATTCGAGCGCGACGGAGCGATGCCCGACATCGTGACGCTGGGCAAGCCGCTCGGCAACGGGCATCCGATGGCGGCGGTGGTCACGACCCGGGCGATCGCCGAGGCGTTTGCGACCGGCATGGAGTACTTCAACACGTTTGGCGGAAACCCGGTCTCGTGCGCCGTTGGCAACGCCGTGCTCGATGTCATCGAGGACGAAGGGCTTCGGGAGCACGCCACCGCGACGGGCAGGCTGCTGCAGGATGCGCTCGGCGAGTTGGCTACACGGTTCGAGCTGATCGGCGACGTGCGGGGCGCCGGCATGTTCCTCGGTGTCGAGTTGGTGACCGATCGCGCCGCCAAGGCACCGGCGCCGATCCAGGCGGCGTACGTTGCGGAGCGGGCGCGCGAGCTCGGAGTGCTGCTGTCGGTCGATGGGCGGCATCGCAACGTCCTCAAGCTGAAACCACCCCTCGTCTTCGGCGATCGGGAGGCTTCGCGCGTGCTCGCAGTGCTGGAGGAGGTTCTGGCGGAGGACGGGGCGCGCTCCTTCTGATCGAGTCGGCCCCCGCACCCTCCTAGAGTCCAGGAGATGCAGCGCTGGTCGCGCCCTCTCGTCGCCCTCTTCACGCTGGCCCTCCTGGCCACCGCGTGCTCGCTCGGGGGTGAGGAAGCCGCCCCGACCACCACTGCGGCCCCGACGACCACGACGACCGCGGCTCCGACGACCACGACGACCGCGGCTCCGACGACTACGACGCAGCTCGAGGTCATCCGCAGAGACCAGCCGGGCACGTTCTTCGTCACCGACTACGGGGCCGTCGCCGACGGCAAGAACGACGATTCCGAGGCGTTTCGCGCTGCGGTCGCTGCGGCGGCCGAGAACGGCGGGGTCGTGGTCGTTCCTTCAGTCTCGGGGACGAGGGCGTATGTACTCAACAGCACGATCGACGTACCTCCCGGCGTTTCCATCGTCGGCGCGGTTGCCGGCACCGGGCTCGACGTCGGCGGGCCGTATGCCTGGCCGAATGCCGAGTTGACGGGTGCGAAGATCGTGGCCCGGCCGAGCCCGCCGACCTCGCCTCTGTTCCGGCTGGGGGCCGGCACCGCGGTGCGCGGGCTGTGGATCACCTACGACCAGCAGCCGCTGCCGACCGATGCCCAGCTCCAGGATGAGGACCTCGAGTACGCATATCGCAGCTTCGCCGGTGCCCGCGAGTTCTTCGTGTCCGAGCACGTCACCGCCATGGCGCCGACGTTCTACATCGAGCGGGGCGACGAGGTGCGCATCGAGAACATCGTCGCCGATCGCTACTACGACTTTCTCTACATGAAGTCCGGGGGTCCGCTCCGCGTCGACGGGATCTCGCTGTACGGGTATCGCGCCGGATTCATCATCGAGAACTCCGACAGCGTGAACGTCTTCTCGAACATCACCTTCGCTCCCAACGTCGGCCCATTCGTGCCGGGCACCGACGAACAGGGAGAGGTGAGAACGTGGGCGTTCGGGGCCGTGGCATCCCAGCCGACGAACGTCGGCTTCCACTTCGGCCGCGCCGATGGATTTGTACTCGACAATCTCTCGTTCCGGGCGGGCCACACCGCGGTGCGGCTCGGGGCGTCGTTCGACTTTCCGATCGTCGACCCGGTGACAGACGAGTTCTACACGAGCTTGCCGGGAGGTGGCCCGTGGGGACAGATCGCGGAGTTGCGCGTCGAACAGGCCGTGATCGGTCTCCATCTCGTGTGGCCGTCCACCGTTCCGACACAGCTCACGAACGTCGCAATGCTCACCGGAATCGACGATGGCGCATCGTTCTCCGCCGCGGCGGGATCGGGCTCGTTCGCCGGGGTCTCGCGGCAGGGTTTCGTCCTGGTAGATGCGACCTACAACGGCGACAACAACGGATCTCCGGCGCAAGTACCGGCAATCCTGGCTTCCAACGTGTCGATCGGTGGCCGGGCAGATGTCGACCTGTTCGGCGAAGCGGCCGCGTCGGTCGCGCAGACCAACGGTCGTGTCTTTCTGGTCAACGGAGAGCTCGGCATGGAGATCAGCGGGTTCTCACTTGGTCGCCCCTACGACGACTCCTACATGATTGCCGTCGGCACGGCGGCCGGCGACGTCACCGTACGCATGCGCGGTGTGCTCAACTCGGGACTCCCCGAAAGCGACAAGATCGCCGATCGCGACGGGGTCCAGGCTCTTGCCGGCGACATCGTCGTGGTGGAGGTACCGGTGACCGTGCTGGTCACCACGACCACCACCACGACGACG
>JBFFFX010000282.1:0-3831 GCA_041557775.1 Acidimicrobiia bacterium
GGGCGGTCGCCGAGCAGATTGACCGTGGGTGCCGACTGACGCCCGAGCCCTGCGGGCGTGAGACCTTTGTCCCGCCGGCTTCGTTGTGCCGTTCTTGCGGGCAAGTCCTCGCACGACCACAAGAGTTCTAAGCCGAAGTCACCGCTCGACGCCTCAGCAATGGAGGCGAGCGCCTGGACGGGGTACGTGCAAGGGCCCGGACCGGTGGCTCGGTCCGGGCCCTCTCAGCGCACGGATATGCAATCAGGGCAGGCTGAACTCCTGCGTCTGTGGATTGAGCCGGTCGAGCTTGATCGCCCCGCCGGTCAAGTTGTCGCTCACACGGAACACATTCAGGCCCCGCGTGATGTCGGACTCGTAGACGAAGTTGTTGTACCAGTAGCTGGACCACGATCCGCCGATCTGGCACTGTCCGCCGCAGAACGGGCCCGGTCCGAGCGACACGGGATCGGACCACGCGACCGAGAACGGATTGGCGGGATCTGTGAAGTCGGTGACCCAGGTCCCGGCCTGGTAATTGCCGCTCACCACCACGTACCGTCCGCTGCGCAGCGGCACGATGTTGTAGTTGTGGACCGTGCAGTTCTCGTCCGCTCCCTGGGCGCGCTCCAGCACCCATTCACCGAGCTTCGCTCCGTTGTTCCCGTCGTAGAAGAACATCGTCCTGTCGAGATCGGGATCGGTGGCCTCGCATTCGCCGGCGCCTCCACCTCCGGGCTCCCACCCGGCGACGAGGACCTCGCCGTCCCAGGTGAAACCGGCCGAGTGCCACCGACCGTTCGACGCCGAGTCACCGACGCCGGGCTCGATCACCGTGAACAGTGGTGCCGGGTCGCGCGGATTGCTGATGTCCCACACGTTGATGGTGTCGGCGCTGGCGCACATGGCCTTGTTGACGTCGCCGAGGATGACGGCGGCGTCGTGACAGCCCGTACGCACCAGCGGGTCGTTGGGACCGGCAAGCGGTTCACGATGTATCAAGCTGATCGAGCCGGGATCGTCCAGCGGCACCGCGATGACCTCCATGAAGTCACCGAGGGCGTCCTGTCCGGCTCGGTCGAGACCGAAGCCACACCCGCTGCTGCTCGAGTTGTTGCTGTAGATGATCAGGTCGCCATCATCCACCCCGGCAGCCGTTGCGGTGTGCGAGCCGCAGGGCAGCTCGAGCGAGCCGACGAGCGCCGGGTCGGCAGGGTTGCTGATGTCCCAGACGTGCACTCCCTCGAACCCGGCGGGCACGGTCGTGCCGCCGCATGCCCGGTCGGTCGAGCGCTTCGTGTTCCACGTCCTCACCAGGACGTTGTCCCACACCACGATGTCACCTTGGTCCCCGTTGCATTCGGGATGGGCGATGAGTTTCGGATTGCCGGGCGCAGAGATGTCGATCACCCGGAACCCGTTGTAATTCCCCTGGTACGCCAGGTCCCCCTGGAAGGCGATGTCCGAGCTGATCACTCGCTGCCCGTCGGGTACCGAGAACGTAGCCGGCTGAGGGCTGTGGCCCAACGCATGCATGTTCTGGGTGGACGGCTCGGTGTCGTGCTCCGCCGAGGCCGAACCGGCGGTTGTTGCCACTAGGCCAAGGACCATCGCGACGACGACGAGCGGTAGTCGAAACCGACGCATTCCCTCTCTCCTCTCGTTCGGGCCACCGCGTGCGACTCGAGCCGGATGGCCGCCTACGTCGAACCATACGCACCGGAGAGCCGATGTGGGAGGACGAAGCGGAGAACGCGTCCACGGCTGCGGGGTGCTCCCACGTCGGCTGAGGGTCCTCGGCCGTCGCGGTGCAGCTCGCCCGTGCCCGGGGAGGGGATCGAACCCTCACGCCCCACGAGGGGACAGCGGATTTTAAGTCCGCCGCGTCTGCCGGTTTCGCCACCCGGGCAAGCAGTGAGCAGCGTACCGTCCACGAGGCGCGGCGGTGGGCGCCTTGGCCGGAATGGCGGGTCGCGGGGTATTCTCCTGCGTCTGATCTCATCACGATGGAGGCCGACCGGTGAACGTCTACCCACCAGAGAAGATCCGCAACGTTGCTCTCGTAGGACACAGCGGGTCCGGGAAGACGACGCTGGCCGAAGCGCTGTTGTATCGAGCCGGAAGAGTCTCGAGACTCGGCCGTGTCGAGGACGGGTCGACGGTCATGGACTACGACCCCGAAGAGCACAAGCGGGGGATGTCGCTCTCGCTGTCCTATGCGCCCTTCGAGTGGAAGGGCCACAAGATCAACCTGCTGGACACGCCCGGTTACGCCGACTTCGTCGGGGACGTCCACGCCGCACTCCGCGTGGCCGACCTCGCCGTGTTCGTGGTCAACGCGGTCGACGGCGTCGAGGTGGGCACCGAGCGCACCTGGCGTATCGCCGAGGAGCTCGGCGTACCGCGGATGATCTTCATCAACAAGCTCGACAAGGAGCGCTCGTCCTTCCAGCGCACGCTCGACGAGCTGCGGAACCGCTTCGGCGCCGGGATCGCTCCGCTGGAGCTGCCGATCGGCGAGGAAGCGGCCTTCCACGGCGTCGCCGATCTCTTCACCGACAAGGCCTACATCTACGACTCCGGCCATGCCGAGGAGGCGGAGATCCCCGAGGAGATGGAGGAGCTGGAGCACGAGGTGCACGACAACCTCGTCGAAGGCATCGTGGTCGCCGACGACGACCTGCTCGAGCGCTACCTCGAGGGTGACGTTCCCTCCGTCCACGAGCTCGAGAAGACGATGGCGACCGGCGTCGCCGCGGCAACCGTGTTCCCGGTCGTCTGCGGATCTGCGACGGGACCGATCGCCGTCGACCGGCTCGCCGACTTCATCGTCGAGATCGGTCCCTCACCCGCCGTCCACAGCACCGTCGACGTGGTCGCCGGTGGTCAGACGATGCAGATCGAGGGCACACCGGGCGGCGACCCGCTGGTCTTCATCTTCAAGACCGTCGCCGACCCGTACGTCGGCCAGATCTCGATGTTCAAGGTGCTGTCGGGGACTGTGAAGCCGGACAGCACGCTGACCAACTCGCGATCCGGGAGCGACGAGCGCTTCGCCAAGATCGCCTATCTCGTCGGCAAGGAATCGGAGCTGCTCACCGAGATCCCCGCCGGCGACTTCGGTGCGGTCGCCAAGCTGAGCAACACGGCGACGGGCGACACGCTGTCCCCGAAGAACAAACCGGTGGCCGTCGCCCCGATCGCCAAGCCGGCACCGGTCCTGGCGACTGCCATCCACGCGGCGACCCAGGCCGACGAGGACAAGCTCGCCAACGCGCTGCGGCGGCTCCAGGAAGAAGACGCCTCCCTCATCGTCGAACGCAACGACGAGACGAAGCAGACCCTGCTGCGGGGCATGGGAGAGACCCATCTGGCCATCACCATCGAGAAGCTCGCCCGCAAGTTCGGCGTCGAGGTCGAGACCGACGCCGTCAAGGTGCCGTACCGAGAGACGATCCAGGGCAAGGCGAAGGCCGAAGGGAAGTACAAGAAGCAGTCGGGCGGCCGCGGCCAGTTCGGCGTGGCGATCGTCGAGGTCGAGCCGATGCCCCGGGGCGAGGGCTTCGAGTTCGTCGACGCGATCAAGGGCGGCTCGATCCCCCGCCAGTTCATCCCGGCGGTGGAGCAGGGGATCAAGGAGACGATGGCCGACGGCGGCGTCTTCGGCTACCCCGTGGTCGACGTCAGGGTGTACTGCGTCGACGGCAAGTACCACTCGGTGGACTCCAACGAGATGGCCTTCAAGCTGGCCGGCTCCTTCGGCTTCAAGAGCGCCGTGGAGAAGGCCCGCCCCACCCTGCTCGAGCCGATCATGATCGCGGAGATCTCCGCCCCCTCGGACCACGTGGGCGA
>JBFFFX010000283.1:0-3808 GCA_041557775.1 Acidimicrobiia bacterium
ATCGAGGCCGTCGACGGCTCACATCACGCGGTCCGCCGCGAGGGCCGCCGCCTACGCGGCGCGACGGTGCGGGCAGTAGAAGCCCGAGGCAAACACGTCCTGATCCACACCGACCACGGATGGACGATCCGCACGCACCTGCAGATGACCGGGCGGTGGCGCGTCTACGGACCGGCGGAGCCCTGGCGAATCAGCCCCGGCAAGGCCCGGGTCGTCGTCCGAACGAGCGAGGCCGTCGCGGTCTGCTTCGCCACGCCGTCCGTCGAGATCGACCGCACCGATCGCGTGCTCGCCGGGCTCGAGCGTCTCGGACCAGACCTCACCGCTCCGCAACCCGACCTCGCCGAGGCAATCCGCCGCACCCGGACGGCGCGGCATCCGACGCTCGCCGACCTCCTGCTGGATCAGCACACTGCCGCAGGCATCGGCAACGTCTACAAGAGCGAGGTGCTCTTCCTCGCCGGCCTCGATCCGCACGCGGCGCCCGACACCGTGGGCGACGCCGCCCTGGTCGACGTCTTCGCCCGGGCGGCAAGGCTCCTCAGGGCCAACGTCGCCGATCCGCGGCGCACGACCACCGGCAGTCGCGGCCGCCAACGGCTCTGGGTCTACGACCGCCGAGGCCGGCCGTGTCGGCGATGCGGCACGGCGATTCGTTCCGACACCCACGGCACCCTGGATCGGGTCACCTACTGGTGTCCGACGTGTCAACCACCGCGTAACCCAGACCACGGAGCGCGGTGAAGGGAGCATCGGGCAACCCGCAGCGCTGAACGGACCCACCTCAAGTGACGACTCCTTCAGAACCCACGACCAAGCGCAGCCTTCTACTTGAAGAGGGCTTCGCCCTACTTGAAGAGGGCTTCGTCGGTGGAGGTCGCCGGCATCGTGTGGTTCGACGGCGCGTTGATTGCCCTCGGCGGCTACCGATTGGCTCCCTCGGCAGGCCCGCTTCCGGTCTTCGTGACGGCGTGGCTGTCGCGCGACAAAGGCGACAGCTGGCAGGTCGCCGCCGAGTACGCCATGCCGGCGACGGATTCCCAAGTGTGGCGGGGGCCGGCCGCCGTGATCCCGCTCGGAACCGACTTCCCGGTCGTGGGCGCAGCCGATGTGCCGACGGAGCCCCATACCGACTACGCGTGGACGACGTATGCCCACGCCCCGGCAGGTTGGATCGTGCGCTCCTCAGAGTGAGACGCGCGGATCACGAGGCCGTCCCGAGGCCGGAACGATCGCCGAAGCCGGATCAGCCAACCGTGTCCGGAGTGTCGGCCGCGGCGTCCCCGAGACGGCGCAACGCAACGAAGGGATAGATCCCGGTGCCGTGACCGTCCGGGCCGAAGACGAACTGGATCGCATAGCCACCGACCAGCGACGCCTCGGCGATGACCACCGGCACCGGACCCTCGAGCACCGCCTTCGTCGCCGCCTCCCCGGCGGGCTCGCGGCACACGGCGCACATGCACGCCGCGCGCAGCTCGGATGCGGACAGCGTTGTCTCGGCCCCGTCTTCCCAAGCGATCTCGACGGACGCGCCGTCGATCACCTCGATCCGGTTCGGTAGCGTGCTCACGACGCGACCCTACCTCGCCCGCCGGGGCTACCGACCGGAGGACCAACAGCGTGAGCACCCCGACCCTGTCGATCCGGCCCGGCCACCCGGCGTTTCTCGATCTCCCGTGGGAAGACCCTCTCTCGGAATGGGAGGGTGGCCGGCTGATCGAACTCCCAACCGGCATCCACCGGCACGTGGTGCGGTTCGTGGCGTACGACGAGGACATCTACGCCATCAAGGAGTTGCCGCGCCGCATCGCCCGCCACGAGTACGCAACGCTTCGCTCCCTGCGCCAGCGTTTGAGTCCCGTCGCCGAGGCCGCAGGACTCGTCGATCGCACATGGGTCGCCGGGGACCGCGAGCACTCGGCCGCCGTGATCACCCAATACGTCAAGTTCGCCTTCACCTATCGCGAGCTGATCTCCGGCGGGAATTTCGGCCCCCGGCGTACGCAGATGCTCGATGCCGTCGCCGGGCTGTTGGTGGAGTTGCACCTCGCCGGCTGCTTCTGGGGCGATTGCTCGCTGTCCAACCTGTTGTATCGCTACGACGCCGGGGCGATCGAGGCGGTGATGATCGATGCCGAGACCACCGAGCTCCACGAGAGCCTGAGCGACGGCCAGCGCCGCCACGACCTCGACATCATGATCGTCAACATCGCCGGCGGCATGGCGGACATCGCCGCAGAGCAAGGTCTCGACATCGACGGTGCCGACCTTCGGCTCGGTGAAGACGTGGCCGCCCGCTACGACGCGCTGTGGCGCGAGCTGACCGAACCGGTCGTGATCGGCCCGACGGAAGGCTTCCGCGTGCGCGAGCGGGTGGAACGGCTCAACGCCCTGGGATTCGACGTGGAGGACGTGGATCTCCAGCCCAAGGACGGGGGCGACAGGCGCCTCCAACTCCGGGTGACGGTCGGCGGTCGCAACTATCACCGGACCCGGCTCCGCGAGCTGACGGGCATCGACGCGTCGGAGCACCAAGCCCGGCAGATCCTGAGCGACCTGCGCTACTACGAGACCACGCACGCCGCCGAGAGCGCGACCGGCAAATCCGTACGGGCCATTCGCTGGCGGGTGGACGTCTTCGAACCCCTGCTCCTCCGCATCGCCGATGTGGAGCCCGGCGCCGCCGTCGTGCAGCGCTACTGCGACTTCCTCCACCATCGCTACCTGCTCGCTGTCGGACAGGGCCGGGACGTGACCAACGACGAGGCTCTCGCGTCATGGAACGACGCCGGACGCCCGGGCTACGACCTCGAGATCGCCGAGACGGGGGACAAGGTGGCCCCCTCCGATTAGCAGGGTGCGGAGAGATGGTTTGGCGCACTCGTGACGGCAGCAAACTGCGTTGACAACCGGCTATCGACGTTGCCCAACGAGTGCCGTTGGCGCTTTTCCCGCACCCCGTTAGTGGCCGCCACGCTTGACGCCGCCGTACTTCATCCGGGTGTCCTCCATCCGGGCGATAGCGACGTCCTCATCGCCCTGGAAGCCCGCATCGACCACCTCGCCGATGACCAGATCGTGGGTGCCACACTCGACGATCTGCCACACGCGGCAATCGAGGTAGGCGACCGCCTCCATGAAGACCGGGGCGCCGGTGACCCCTTCCCGGATCGGCCGTCCATTGAGGGTCATCCCATCCTTGGCGGCAGGTTTGGAGAACTTCACGAAGGGACGGGTGTCGGCTCGATCCCAGAGGTTGATCGTGAAGACACCGCTCTCCTTGATGAGCCGGTTGGTGACCGCCTTGACGTCGATCGACGCGGCCACCAGCACCGGCTCCATCGCGACCTGCGTCACCCAGCTCTGTGTCATCCCGTTCCACTCGTCACCGTGCCGGGAACCGACGAGGCACAGCACGTTGGGGATCTTCCACAGAACCTTGTTCAAGG
Organism: Acidimicrobiia bacterium; assembly: GCA_041557775.1. GTDB lineage: Bacteria > Actinomycetota > Acidimicrobiia > Spongiisociales > UBA5794 > DATHZQ01. The sequence goes on from JBFFFX010000283.1 coordinate 3,453, forward strand.
TCTCGGCCGGTACGGCGTCGGTCATCGTCTCTCCGCGGTCGGGGAAGGGGAGCTTAGGAGACCCCTCAGCCCCGAGGTGGCGCCGGCAGCCGAAAGGCCACCCGGCCCCCCGGACCCGGCTCTGCCCAGATGGAACCTCCGTGGGCGGCGACGATGCCTCTGGCGATGGCGAGCCCGAGACCGGTGCCGCCGCTCTCCCGGGAGCGGGCCGGATCGCCGGTGACGAACTGCTCGAATGCCCGGTCGATCATCCCTGCAGAGAAGCCTGGACCGTGGTCCGCGACGACCAGGGTGGCGTCCGATCCGTTCGAGACGGTGACGACGACCTCGGCTGCGTCCGGGCTGTGCCGAATCGC
>JBFFFX010000284.1:0-3767 GCA_041557775.1 Acidimicrobiia bacterium
AACCGGATTCGCACGCTGAACAACACCGCCTACGGCCGCGTGACGTTCGGGGCCCGGGGACCGCAGCTCGGGACGTGGAACGCCGCCCCGCATCTCCCACCCGACGACGACTACAGCCGTCCCGCAAAGCCGTGACCGCTCCTGCCGGTCGCCTCGCGGTGATCACCAACGACTATCCACCTCGCCCCGGCGGAATTCAGCAGTATCTGGGCAATCTCGTCGACGCGTATCCAGGAGTCGTGCGAGTCCTGGCACCCCGCGACGCACCGGCGGATGCAACGGCGAAGGGTGAACCCATCGTGCGCCGGAGCCGTCGCCGTTTCATGTGGCCGACCCCCGCCGTCGCTTCGTGGGTACAAGGCGAACTCGCCGACTTCGGGCCCGATCTCGTCTTGTTCGGCGCGCCGCATCCCCTGACCGCCCTGATCCCGCGTCTGCGGCGTGTCGTCGCGGCGCCGATGGGCGTGCTGTGTCACGGTGCCGAGGTGACGATTCCGGCGGCGTTGCCAGGATCGCGGCAGGTGCTGCGCCGCTGGCTGCGCGCTGCGGACCACCTGTTCGCCGTGAGTCGGTTCACGGCCGGCAACGTGGAGCGGCTGACCGGACGGCCGGTCGTCTACGTCGGCGGGGGGGTGGACGTGGAACGTTTCGCTCCCCGCGCCGCCCGTGGTGACGGTGTCCCAATCGTCGGATGCGTGAGCCGCTTTGTCCCGCGCAAAGGGCAGCACCGGCTGATCGATGCGGCTGCCGCGCTGCAAGAGAAGGGTGTGGATTGCGAAGTGCTGCTCGTGGGCCGGGGGAGGAGCGAGCGGGCGCTCCGCCGCCGCGCCGCCCGGCGCCGGGCCTCCGTGCGCTTCGCCGTGGACGTCCGCTGGGACGAACTCCCCGGCCTCTACGCCGGAATGGACGTCTTCTGTATGCCCTGCCGGTCCCGGTGGGGCGGGCTCGAAGCCGAGGGTCTCGGCCTGGTCTTCCTCGAGGCCGCCGCCGCCGGGCTCCCCGTCCTCGCCGGCGATTCGGGCGGAGCGCCGGAGACGGTCGTCCCCGGCGTGACCGGCTTCGTCGTGCACGACGTCGACGGCATCGTCGAGGGCCTCGAGTTCCTGTTGGAGAACCGAACGGCCGCCGCCGAGATGGCCCGCCGCGGACGCCGCCGGGTGGAGGAGGAGTACACGTGGCCACTCGTGGTTCGGCGCCTGCTCGAGGGCTTCGCCGGAGGGGGCGCCATTGACTTCCCGTCTTGACAGTGGCAGGAATGTCTCGTAGACATGGCCGCGTTCCGCTCCCCCGAGGCCTGATTCTGCATGTCCACGAAGCTCGTCATCGTCGAGTCGCCCGCCAAGGCGCGCACGATCGCCGGTTACCTCGGCGACGAATTCGTCGTGGAATCGTCGATCGGTCACATTCGTGACCTTCCTCGTTCCGCGTCCGATGTGCCCGCATCGTTGAAGGGCGAGCCGTGGGCGCGCCTCGGTGTCGATGTCGACAACGACTTCAAGCCTCTCTACGTCGTGCCGGCGGACAAGAAGAAGCAGGTCACGAAGCTCAAGCGGCTGCTCAAAGAGGCCGACGAGCTGTATCTCGCCACCGATGAGGATCGGGAGGGCGAGTCGATCGCGTGGCACCTGCTCGAGGTGCTGAACCCCAAGCTCCCGGTGCGCCGCATGGTCTTCCACGAGATCACGCCGGCAGCGATCCGCGAAGCCGTCGAGCACCCCCGCGAGCTCGACCGGCGGCTCGTCGATGCCCAGGAGGCTCGGAGGATCCTCGATCGTCTCTTCGGGTACGAGGTGTCGCCCGTGTTGTGGCGCAAGGTCCGCCAAGGGCTCTCGGCGGGTCGGGTGCAGTCGCCGGCGACGCGCATCATCGTCGAAAGGGAACGCGAGCGCATGGCGTTCGTCTCCGCCTCCTATTGGGGCCTCACCGGCACCTTCACCGTGGCGGACGACCCGCAGTCCTTCGATGCGGCGCTCGCCACGATCGACGGTGTCCGGGTGGCGACCGGGAAGGACTTCGGTCCCGATGGCGCCCTGAAGTCCAAGGCGCGGGTCATGCTGGGCGAGTCCGCGGCGCAGGAGCTCGCCGCCGAGCTGCGGGACGCCGACTTCGTTGTCTCGTCCGTGGAGGCCAAGCCCTACACCCGCCGGCCGTACCCGCCCTTCCGCACGTCGACGCTGCAGCAGGAAGCGGGCCGGAAGCTCCGCTTCGGAGCCCGGCGAACCATGTCGGCGGCGCAGCGGCTCTACGAGGGCGGGTTCATCACCTACATGCGCACCGACTCGACCACCTTGTCGGCCGCCGCGCTGGCTTCCGCGCGAGCGCTGGTGGAGAAGCAGTACGGCGCCGACTACCTGCCGGGTGCACCCCGTACCTATGCCAAGAAGGTCAAGAACGCGCAGGAGGCGCACGAAGCGATCCGGCCCGCCGGTGACGAGTTCAAGCCGCCCGATGCGGTGGCCCGAGCTCTCGGCGCGGGCTCGGACGAGGCGCGGCTCTACGAGCTGATCTGGAAGCGGACCGTTGCCTCGCAGATGAAGGACGCCACGGGCGAGAGCCTCTCGGTGCGGCTGGCCGCCACCGCGCCTGCATCGGGTCGCGCCGTCGAGTTGGGTGCAGCCGGCCGGTCGATCACCTTCCCCGGGTTCCTCCGCGCCTACGTCGAGGGCAGCGACGATCCCGAGGCTGCGCTCGACGATCAGGAGCGCCCGCTTCCGCAGATGCGTGAGGGAGATGCCGCGGATCTCTCCGAGATGGCGGCGAAGGGCAGTGAGACGAGGCCGCCGGCCCGATTCACAGAAGCATCGCTCATCAAGCGGCTCGAGGAGCTGGGCATCGGCCGTCCCTCCACGTACGCCTCGATCATCTCGACCATCCAAGACCGCGGATACGTGGTCAAGCGGGGCACGGCGCTCGTTCCCACGTTCACCGCCTTCGCCGCGATCGGATTGCTCGAACAGCACTTCACCGATCTCGTCGACTACGCGTTCACTGCTCGGATGGAGGACGACCTCGACCGCATCGCGTCGGGAGACGAGGAGGCGATTCCGTGGTTGAACCGCTTCTACTTCGGCAACGGCCACTCGGGCCTCAAGGACCTGGTGACCGTCAACCTGGACAAGATCGATGCCCGTGAGGTGAACTCGCTTCCGCTCGGCGTCGACGAGAACGGCGAGATGGTGACAGCCCGCGTAGGGCGCTACGGCCCGTACGTCACCCGGGGAGAGCAGCGAGCCAGCGTGCCCGGTGACGTGGCGCCCGACGAGCTGACCTTGGAGCAGGCGATCGAGTACCTGGAGGCGCCGTCCGATGACCGCATCCTCGGCACCGATCCCGAGAGTGGTCTGCCGGTGATCGCCCGCAGCGGCCGCTACGGCCCTTATGTCCAGCTCGGCGAGCCCGATCCCGACGCCAAGCCGAAGGTGAAGCCGAAGACGGCGTCGCTCTTCAAATCGATGTCGCTGGAGACCATCTCGATGGAGGATGCCCTCCGCCTCCTCACCCAGCCGCGGGTCGTCGGTGTCCACCCCGAGGATGGAGTCGACGTCACTGCGCAGAACGGAAGGTACGGACCGTATCTCAAGTGGGGGAAGGAGACGCGCACTCTCGAGGAGGAGGAGCAGATCTTCACGATCACCCTCGAGCAGGCGGTGGTCCGGCTCAAAGAACCGAAGCGTCGGCGCGGCCAGGCGGCGCCGCTCAAGGAGCTGGGCAGCGACCCGAGCGGCAAGCCCGTCGTCGTCAAGGACGGCAGGTACGGTCCGTATGTG
>JBFFFX010000285.1:0-3663 GCA_041557775.1 Acidimicrobiia bacterium
CGCAGCCGTCGTGGTCGTTGCGGGCGCAGCCGTCGTGGTCGTTGCGGGCGCAGCCGTCGTGGTCGTTGCAGGCGCAGCCGTCGTCGTGTCCCCCGCGTCGTCATCGTCGCCACCACAGGCAGCTACGACGAGCGCAAAGGCGAACAGCACGGCGAGAAGCCTCAGCGATCGCTTCATCTGGTTCCCTTTCCTTGGATAACAAACTCCGTCCGACCGTCATCTCTCGAGTGGTCGAGATGGAGTGGGGAGCAGGATACGCATTTCTCCAAGGCTTTGCGTCGCTTTCCGGGTCGCGAGACCCAGACGCGTGAGAACCCGGAGAACTTCAACGCCGAGGCGTCGCCGCAAGGGACCAGCTTGCGGTCTCCGGGTTCCGGTGGTCCGAGTAGAAGTCGCCACCTGTCCGGCCGTTCGAGGAACGGTGTCGGAGGCGACCCTCCTAGAAGGCTTGGCTAGGAACGTCGCCTAGCGCTCGGCCACCTCCAGGGTCCTGTAAAGACTGTTACAGATTGGGACCACCTCCTTTCTCTGGTGATCTGCAAGATAGCCGGTGCCGCCGCCAACGGAAGGGGTTTTTCGGTGCTCACGCTCACCGGCTCATTACATGGCGATGCGCGACCACGGCGAGACAGCCGGCGGCGCGGCCTCGGACCTACACTCGAAACCATGGGCACGAGCATCGACACACTCGCCGCCGGCGGCGACTCCCCCGGACTCAACGCTGCGATCCGCAGTATCGGCAACGCCGCGACGCGGTCCCACGACATGAACGTCCTCGGCTTCCTGGACACCCTCATCTGTCTCCGCGGCGGGAAAGAGAAAGGCCGTCCCGATAGATCATCCATGGCTCGACACGGCCCACTCGTCGGGGGTCGGTGTCGGTGACTGAGAGCACGTCTACAGCCGACATCGAAGCCCAGGTTCGGCAGCGGGCCGCCGAGGTCGACCCCGGCCACGAGATCGTCGAATGCGACCCCGCGCTCGCCGATACCGCCGAGTTCTGCGCCCATTACGGCTACCCGCCCGAGAAGAGTGCCAACACGATCGTGGTCGCCTCGCGCCGGCCACCCGGACACCACGCAGCGTGCATCGTGCTGTCGACGACGCGCCTCGACGTCAACAACCGGGTACGCCGCCTGCTCGGTGTCCGTAAGGTGTCGTTCGCTCCCGCCGAGCTCACGGTCGAGCTGACCGGGATGGCCGTCGGCGGCGTCACGCCGCTCTGTCTCCCCGAGGAGCTGCCCCTGTACGTCGACGCCCGAATCATGGACCTCGACTGGGTGATCATCGGTGGGGGCTCGCGATCGATCAAGGTGAAGCTCGCACCCCAGGCGTTGCTCAGCCTCGGCGCCGAGGTCGTGGAGGACCTTGCCAGCCCCATGGAGGGCTGACCGCCTAGCCCGGGGCGCCGCACCACCGGCAGTTGCGAAAGCCGGCCCCTCGGCTACGGTGCCCGACATCGCCCCACCGTCCGAGGAGGGCAACGGACCACACTTCGTGGCGTGGGCGCGACGCTCGACGGAGCTTGCCCGCCGCCTGGATCGCAGAAACGAAAGGGACATCGTGCGCCGAAGAGTCGGAGCGCTGCTGCTCGCAGTCGGCGCGGCCCTCCCGGCGGCGACGGCGGCAGCAGCCGAAGACGGTGGCCTGGGCGCGGACTTCGATCGGGACGACTACTGGGAGGTGGCGGCTCCCGCTCCTGGGACTCGCGCCCCCTCGGTGGCGCCCGACCTCGTCCAGTTCCCCACGGCCGTCGAGGCGCAATTCGTCGCTGCCGGTGAGGAGCATGCAGCAGATCCTCTCGGGCTCGTGGTCTACGCCCTCGACAGCCGCCGCTACACCATCGGGACCGATCGCATCGGCGTGTACGTGTGTACGTGGCCGGGGGCACCGGGGTCCGTGACGATGGATGACGCAGCCGATCTCGTCACCGCCCAGATCGCCCCGTACTTCGATCAGCTCTCGGAGGGCGCCTACACCTTGAGCATCACGAAGCGGCTCACCCTCTCGATCGACCCTGCGCTCGGCGGGAGCGAAAGCTTGCTGACGCGCGCTCGCGCCTGTGAGGCGGCGATGCTGGCCAACGCCGTGGCGGGAGACGAAGCGGCGTTGGGCGTGCTCGACAACACGCGTTCAGGAGGCCTGGCAACGTCGGGAATCTCTTGCGCACCGATGTGTGGTCTCTCGAACGCACCTGCGACGTTCCCGGCCAACCAGCGGTGGGGGGTCGTCGACGGCGGTGCGCTCTCGTACACCGACCAGGTGCCGCCCTCGGACCAGCCTCACCTCACGACTGCAGTTCACGAGGTCGGCCATGTCATCGGCTGGCCGCACTCGTTCTCGACACTCGTCGCCGGAGACGAGTACGACAACCCGATCGATGTGATGTCGGGCAACCTCAATGCTGCGTTCACCGCACGAGTCGACACGCCCTACGGGACGACTGCGTGGAACCGCTATGCGGCTGGATGGGTCGACCCGGCCGACGTGGTCGTGTTCGAAGGAGGCGTCACCACCGTGACCCTGGCGCCGGCGGGGGTACCCGGAGTCCAGATGATCGTCCTCCCCACCACCAGCGAGTACTCCTTCTTGACCCTGGACGCACGCCGGAGCTTGGGAGCCGATGCGATACCCGCCGCGTTCCAGGGCGTGTCCGCCCACTACGTGCAGCAGATGTGCCTCGACCCCAATTCGGGCACGTTCTTCGTCTGTTGGGGGACGGCGGCCGGCGTGTTCAGCTACCCGCCGTCACGCAACGCCATCGACCACGTGACCCCGACGGGGGGCACCGTGATCCTCGATAACGAGGCCGGCGCCGACCTGATCGCCGCCGGCGCCAAACTCTCCGTGCTGTCCGGCGGCGACGACGGCTACGTAGTGAGGCTCGTCGGCTTCTCCGACACCGGGGCCTCGGTGTTCCTCGACGACATCATCTGGCTGGCCGACGAGGGCATCACCTTTGGCTGCGGCGGAACGAGATTCTGCCCCGGAGCCAACGTCACGCGGGGCCAAATGGCCGCGTTCTTGGTGCGGGCCCTCGGTCTCACCGACGGCGGCACGGTCGACTTCGACGACGACGACACGTCGATCTTCGAAGCGGACATCGAGAAGCTCGCCACCGCCGGCATCACCAAGGGATGCAACCCGCCCGCCAACAGCCACTTCTGCCCGAACCAACCCGTCACCCGAGGCCAGATGGCGGCATTTCTCGCTCGCGCCGCCGCTCATCTGCCCTGAGCCGAGGGACCGCCGCCTTCCCGCACGCTTCTCACCGCCGGGCGACTTCAACTGCGCGCGTCGGCGAGAGAGGCAGTCAGCGCTGCGAGTTCACAAGCTCGCGCTCACATCCCTGATGATCCGAATGACGGCCGGCCCCAGCAGCACGATGAACATGGCCGGGAAGACGCAGAACGCAAGCGGGAAGATCAGCAAGACCGGGATCTTGAGCGCACGCTCCTCGGCGCGCTGACGACGTTTGTCACGAAGCTCGTCCGACTGCACGCGCAACACGCGTGCGATCGGAATGCCGTAGTGCTCGGACTGGATCACCGCGAGCAAGAAGCTGTCGAGGTCGCCAACATCCGTGCGCTCCGTCAGCCGCCGGAGCGCTTGCTCGCGCGGAATGCCCAACTGGATCTCCCTGAGCGTCCGCCTGAACTCGGC
>JBFFFX010000286.1:0-3651 GCA_041557775.1 Acidimicrobiia bacterium
CTTCACCGGGGGGGCCGAGGGGTGAGCCGGAGCCCGGTTGCGGTCCGGTCGTATGGAGGGCCCGGCGCCTGGGCCCATGCTGAATTGGACGCGGCGCTCCTCGCTTCGGCGGGGATCTCCGCCACCATCGAAGGGGACGCCCATCACCATGCACCGCTGTTCGGTGGCGACCAGGTGCGGCTCATGGTGGCGCCGCCCGACCATGATGCCGCTCGAGAGATCCTGGAGCCGCCGCCCGTCGACGCCTAGTCGGGCTCCGGGGGCCGTCGTAGCCGCTTTTTGAGGGAATGCCGGCGCTTGACTTCGACCCGCCGCCGCCGAACGGCCGTCGAGGGGACGGTGGAGATGCGGGTGGCCGGCTTCCTCGAGGCGTCTCGAAGCAGCTCGGCCATGCGCCGGCGGGCGATCTGTCGGTTGCGCCACTGCGAGCGGCTTTCGTCGACTGCGACCGTCACCACCCCGTTGCGTGCTCGGCGGCCGAGGCGGCGCAGCATGTGGGTCTTGATCGGCTCTGGGACGGACGGACTCTCCTGGAGATCGAACGAGAGCTCCGCCCGGCTCGACGCCCGGTTGGCGTGCTGGCCGCCCGGACCACCCGACGGGTCGAACCGCCACTGCAGCTCTCTGCCGGGTACGACGAGATCATCGTTGATTGCTATCGCTTCGGTCATCTCTCGGGGGATGGGGCGTCCCGAAGTGTACGGTCGGTAATGTCGGCTCCGTGACCGGCGACACAATCGTCCTCTACGGGGAGCCACTTCGCCCCGACCAGGTGGTGGACGTCGCTCATCGCCGCGCCAACGTGACGGTCGACGCCACCGTCGCCGAGCGCATGGCACCGGCCCGCCAGGTCGTGGAACGGGCGGTGGCCGAGGGCCGGGTCGTCTACGGGATCACGACCGGCTTCGGCGCGTTGTCGTCGACCCGCATCGACGACGCGGACGTGGACCGCCTGCAGGTCGAGTTGCTGCGGAGCCACGCCGCCGGGGTGGGTGAGCCCCTGCCGGATCCGCTGGTCAGGGCGATGCTGTTGATGCGGGCCCGAACCCTGTCGCAGGGGAACTCGGGGGTGCGCCCCGAGATCGTCGAGCGGCTCATCGAACTGCTGCGACTCGATCTGCTGCCCGTCGTGCCCTCGCAAGGCTCGGTCGGCGCCTCCGGTGACCTGGCCCCCTTTGCTCACTTGAGCCTGCCGCTGATCGGTGAGGGTCGGGTGCGGCGCAACGGTGCGGAAGTCGACGCCGCCGAGGCGCTGAAGGAGGTGGGTCTCGAGCCGATCCGGCTGGCGGCCAAGGAGGGACTGAGCCTGCTGAACGGGACCGAGGGCATGCTCGCATACGGGGTGCTGGGCATGGCGCGGGCCCGTCGTCTTGCGGCGGCCGCCGATCTGGCGTGTGCCCTGTCGGTGGAGGCGCTGCTCGCCAGTGCCCGGCCATATCAGCCCCGCATCCACGAGCTGCGGCCCCACCCCGGCCAGGTAGCGTCGGCCGAGAACCTCCGGCGGCTGCTGGCCGGTAGTGAGATCGTCGCCAGTCATCGGGACGACTTCGTGCACGCGGTGCAGGACGCCTACAGCCTGCGGTGCGCGCCGCAGGTGCACGGCGCGGCCCGCGACGTCCTCGAATCGGCGGATGCGGTGTTCCGACGCGAACTCGGGTCGGTGGTCGACAACCCGATCGTCTTCCCCGACGCCGCCGAGGTGGTCTCGGGTGGCAACTTCCACGGCCAGCCGCTGGCGTTCCAGCTCGACTTCATGACGATCGCGGTCACGGAGCTCGGCAGCATCTCGGAGCGCCGCACCGACCGGATCCTGGATCCGGAGCGTTCCTCGGGACTGCCCCCCTTCCTTGCCGGGCGGCCCGGTCTCAACTCGGGCTACATGCTGGCCCAGTACACGGCGGCCGCCCTGGTGGCCGAGAACAGGGTGCTGAGCCACCCGGCTTCGGTAGAGAGCATTCCCACCTCCGGCTCGCAGGAGGACCACGTGTCGATGGGGTGGGGGGCCGGTCGGAAGGCGTGGGACGCCATCTCGAATTCGGCCCGGGTCATCGCGATCGAGATGCTGTGTGCAGCGCAGGGGACCGAGCATCGTCGGCCGCTCCGCCCGGGGGAGGGCACCGCTGCCGTGCTGGAAGCGGTGCGGGAGCTGGTGCCTCCTCTCGAGGGGGATCGAATCCTGTCGCCCGAAATCGAGGCGGTGGCCGGGCTCATCGAGGACGGAACGCTGGTCGCCGCCGCCGAGGGGGTCGTTGGCGAATTACGCTGAGCCCAACGGGACAAGAAGGAGTCGACCGATGGCCGAAGCCGAGCAAGCCGAGATGAGCTGGTGGGAGAAGATCAAGGCCTTGTTCAAGCGCGCTCGTGAGAGCGAAGCGGCCGAGAAGGCCGGTGATTACGCCGAGAAGGCGTGGGACAAGACCAAGGACGTGGCCGAGAAGGCTTGGGACAAGACCAAGGACGTCGCCGGCGACGTCAAGGAGAAGGTCGAGGAGAAGATCGAGGAGCGTCGCGAGGAGAAGGACGAGGATTGACGGTTCTCGCGTCGAATTGAGAGAAGGGGCCCGCACCGGCGGGCCCCTTTCTGATGCCGCCGGTACGCTGCAGTGGTCCGATGAAGGAGGACGACTTGAGTGGTCCGCGTCCGGTCCGAGCGGCACGGGGCTCGGGGTTGACGGCCCGAGGTTGGCTCCAGGAGGCGGCGCTGCGGTGCCTCATGAACAACCTCGATCCCGAGGTGGCCGAGAACCCCGACGTGTTGGTGGTGTACGGGGGCAGGGGCCGGGCCGCTCGCTCGTGGGATGCCTTCGATGCGATCGTCGCTGCGCTCACATCCCTGGGCGACGACGAGACGTTGTTGGTGCAGTCGGGGAAGCCGGTCGGGGTGTTTCTGACCCACCCGATGGCCCCTCGGGTGCTGATCGCCAACAGCCTGCTGGTGCCGGACTGGGCCGATTGGGAGTCGTTCTGGGACCTGGAAGCCGCCGGCTTGATGATGTACGGGCAGATGACGGCCGGATCATGGATCTACATCGGTAGCCAGGGAATAGTGCAGGGCACCTACGAAACGTTCGTAGAAATGGGCCGCCAGCATTACGCTGGTGACCTGAGCGGGAAATGGATACTGACGGCCGGGCTGGGCGGCATGGGTGGTGCGCAACCGCTCGCCGCGACGATGGCCGGTGCCTCGATGCTGGCCATCGAGTGTCGGACTGACCGCATCGACAAGCGTCTGGAAACGGGCTATCTCGATCGCAGGGCCGAGACGCTCGAAGACGCGATGGCGATCATTGAAGACGCGATTGGCAGTCGAAATGCGGTCTCCGTGGGTCTGCTGGGAAATGCGGCCGAATTGCTTCCTGAAATTGTCGAACGTGGCATCCGGCCGGATGCAGTGACGGATCAGACATCGGCGCATGATCCCGCGAATGGTTATCTGCCGGCAGGCTGGACCGTCGAGAAATGGCTCGAGATGCGCGAATCCGATCCCGATGCCGTCGTCGCCGCAGCGTCGGAGTCTATGGCGGTACATGTGCGCGCTATGCTCGAATTTCACGACGCCGGGATTCCCACGTTCGACTACGGGAACAACATTCGACAGGTTGCCAGCGATCAGGGCGTCAGCAATGCCTTCGATTTTCCGGGGTTCGTGCC
>JBFFFX010000287.1:0-3627 GCA_041557775.1 Acidimicrobiia bacterium
CCTCGCAAACTGCTGCGAGCCGAGTTGCGTCTCCCGCTGCCAGGCGACGCCAGTCAGGCGCGGACGGTGGCCCTCTGGTATCCCAAATGGGTCCCCGGCTCCCACGGCCCCGGCTCCTGCGGACGCCGCCCCCAGCCCGCCGGAGACCCCCGAGGAGACCCCGCCCGGCGGCCGGACCCCGCCCTCGGAGATCCCCGACGACGTGTGGCCGGAGCCCCTGGACGGAGATCCGGGCTCGCTGTCGGTCTTCCCCGCGATCACCGCGGCTGAGCCAATCCCGCCCCGCCGGTCCGGTGACGAACACCCAGTGCCCCCACCTTCAGCTGGCCACGACGCGCCGCCGGAGCCTCCGGCGGTGATCGATCCGGACCGGCTGATCGACTCCGTGTTCGACGATTCATTGTTCGACGAGCCCGACCCGCGAGCGGCATCAGACGACATGCTCGACGATGAGGACGCTTGGTCGGCCTTCGCCGCAGGTTCACTCGGGGCAGCACCGCCTGCCCCGGCACCTCCTGGCCCGGAGGCCTCTCTACCCCCGGCGCAGGAACCCCCTGCCCCGGCGGCGCCGGGCGCCGAGACGACCGCACCGGTCTCAGTGCCACTCGGCCCAGAAGCGACCGCACCGCCGCCGCCGGGCCCGGAGGCCGTCGACCGCATCTATCCCTCCACGATGGGCGAGTTCCGAGGCGAGCACCCGGATGAGTCCGACTTCTTCAGCGACGGATCCGCCGAGGCGGCTGCCCGACGGGGGCGCTGGTCGCAGCGCGTCATCGTCGCGCTGATCGTTGCGGGCATCATCGGCGCTTGGTTCGTCGTGATCGCATGGATCACGCAAGACAACGGTGACACGACGGTCACGCCGACGACGATCCCCGACATCACGTCGACGGCTCCGACCACGGAGGCCCCCACGACGTCCGCAGCCCCGACGACCACGTCCACCACGACCACCACGTCGACCACGACGACGACCACCACGTTGCCGGTGTTCGAGGCGAGCGGGGACCCGATCGCCTCCGACGACCTCGCACTGCAAGCCGGCGCCATGGGAGTGCTGGAATTCGGCACCACGGAGGGTCTCGGCCGGCTCGTCGCAACGTTCGGGCAGCCGGACGCTCGCTTCGCCGCCGATTCGTCTTGGGGCATTTGTGAGGAGGACATCGGCTTCGTGGTCCAGTGGGGTCCGCTGTCGGGCATCTTCATCGGTTCCGACGACCTGTCCACCTTCGAGGGTTATCGCCTGGTCAACGCCGAGCCCGACCACCCGGCCTCCGTGTTGGCAACCCTCTCCGGGGTACGCGTGGGCGACACAGTCGCCGATCTCGAGGAGACGTACGGTGAGCGCTTTACCATCGTGTACGAGGAGATCGACGGTGTACCCAGTTTCATGCTGCTCAGCAGCGAGGACGCGACGTTGCTCTGGGGACCGCTGTCATCGACCAATGCAGACGGTGTCGTCGAGGGGATCAACTCGCCGACACCCTGCGACGGGGGTCCGGCTCCGACCTCTTGACGGAGCGTCGGACGAGGATCGGCCCCCGGGTCGTAACATGCGGCGGCCGACGATGATGAGAACCAACCCCCCGAGACGGACTCGATGACCACGCAGGCCGCGCGCCCGGGCTTCTTCCGCCGCTTCTTCGCACTCCCGAATGTGGTGGCGGTCATGATCGGCTTCCTCGTATTCGCAGTCGGCCTCCGTGTGTGGCCCAGCAACCGGGGCGCAATCCTGGCCGCCCTGGTCGCCGGAGCGTCCTCTTCGCTGGTCTGGCTGGCGTGGAACCGCATCGCAGGGCAGCGGCCCGTCGGGAAGCTCATCGACTTGCCGCACGTCGGCACGATTCCCGCTACGTACGACGGTCCGGCCCCCACCTTGACAGAGCCGGCGTCGGTTGCGGCTGCCGCCTACCAGCGTGCCGCCAGCCGCCTGGAGGCATCCATAAAGGGACGAGTGCTGCTGGTCTCGTCGTTGACGCGAGGCGTCGGCGCAACGAATGCCGCGCTCAACCTCGCCGTCGCCGCAACGCGGGCCGGACGGCGCACGCTGCTGATCGACGGCGATCTCGGCCGCGGCAACCTCAGCCGCTTCGGTCGCACGGGGACGTCGCCAGGGCTTGCCGAGGTCGCCTCCGGGTCGGCGACGCTCGCCGAGTCGGCACGCATGTGGGAGATCGACGAGGCCAGCCGAATGCCCTTCGTGCCGGCGGGCCACACAGTGGCGCCAGAGACCGTCGAGCTACCGGCATTGACTTCTGCGATCGGAGGCATCGCCGCTGCGGCCGACATGGTCCTCATCGACGCCGGCACCTCAGGAAACGGCGCCGGCGCCGCACTGGGTCCGGTCGCACACGGCACGCTGCTCGTCGTACCCAAGGCGGCGGACCGGTCCACCATCGAGACAGCCCGGGAGCGGGCGACCACAATCGGCGCCCCCGCGATCGGCTACCTCGTCAACGAAGGCGCCCCGAGCCCGAGGTCGATCGACCAGCACCCCATCCTCCGCAGCCTGAAGCGCGCAACCGCAGCTGCGCTTCTCGTCTTGGGCGCGTACACGGCGTGGAACGGCGTGCAGATCTGGGATTCGTGGACAGGAGTCGGGCGGCAGGGCTTCGACGTCGAGCAAGCGGGGCTGATCCTCTCGCTCCCCGAGGAAGGGATCGTTGCGGACGACGTCGACGAAGACGTGGTCACGGCCGTGTCGTCCGCACCCGTGCGCGACACCGGCTACTTGTCGGTGCTGGTCATCGGGAGTGATCTCTCGGGCAACCTCGCAGACGTGATCATGCTCGGGGTGCTGCCGAACGATGGAAGCGAGCCCATGCTCGTCTCCCTGCCCCGGGATCTGTACCTGCCGAATCGGTGCACACAGACATACACGAAGCTCAACGCCAATCTCGCCGGCTGCCGCGACGAGGTGAACGGACCGACGCTGCTCGCCTTGGCCGTCTCGAGCTTCACAGGGCTGAGGGTCGACCACTTCGCCCTGTTCGACTTCAACGGTTTCGAGAAGATCATCGACGAGCTGGGCGGCATCGAGATCTGCGTCGACCATCCGGTGCGCGACGGAAAGGCCGACCTCGACCTGCCGGCCGGATGCACCCAAGCCAGCGGCGCTCAGACGCTGGCGTGGGTACGGTCACGGCGCACGCAAGAGCTGGTGAACGGGCGCTGGCGGGTGATGGCCAACGTGAGCGACATCACCCGGAACGAGCGGCAGCAAGACATCCTCCTCGAGATGTTCCGCAAGCTCGGGAGATTCAGCTCACCGGCCGACCTGACCAGCACCGTGCGCAGCCTCACCGATGCGTTCACCCTGGACGACCAGCTTGGACTCACGGATGCGATCGGCCTGGCGTGGAGCCTGCGCGACCTCGATCCGGAGACGATCGTCACCCTTCAGATCCCAGTCAGAAGCGAGACGACCGCCGGAGGGGCGGCGATCCTCGTACCCGAGGTGCCGTTCGACGAGGTCCTCGCCGAAGGGTATCCGCTGCTGGTGCCGGCGAAGAACGCCGTGTCCCTGGATCCTCCACCCGGATGACCCTGTTGATCGTAAGATACGTGCGCCATCAGCGGGCATGACCCGACTGGCCGAGGAGTGCACTTGACCGACCGATACGACAA
>JBFFFX010000288.1:0-3587 GCA_041557775.1 Acidimicrobiia bacterium
GAATCCGGGAGGCGTCCGCTCCATCGGACGGCAGACGCCGGTGGGATCCCGCAGACGCACATAGGACGGACGGCGGCCTTCCCGGTAGTCTCTGGGGCCGTGGAGATCGACCCCAGCGCTTCCGAACCGCCGCCGCTCACCGACGATCGGCTCCGGACCTACTACTGGTTGCGCCTGACCCGCGCCTTCGACGACCGCATGGTGAGCATGTGGAAGCAGGGCCGGGGTCTGGGTGGAGCGTTCAGCCAGCGGGGCCACGAGGCGATCGGTGTCGGAGCCGGGCTGGCGATGGACCCCGGCGACGTGGTCGCACCGATGCACCGCGATCTCGGCTGCTACTTGGTTCGCGGCATGGAGCCCTCGCGCATCTTCGGCAATCTGCTCGGCAAGGTCACCGGTCCCACTCGGGGCCGGGACGCCAACCTTCACGGACTGGGCGACCTCTCCCTCGGCATCATCGGGTTCGTGTCCCACATCCCGGCGTCGATGCCGGTGGCGCTGGGCGCCGCCATGTCATTCCAAATGCGCGGCGAGCATCGCGCCGCACTCACGTTCATCGGTGACGGTGGAAGCAGCTCCGGTGGCTGGCACGAGACTCTCAACATGGCTGCGGTCTATCGGGCCCCGTTCGTGCTGGTCGTGGAGAACAATCAGTACGCCTACTCGACTCCGCTCGGCGAGCAGATGGTGGTGCGCGACATCGCCGACCGCGCTGCCGGCTACGGAATCCCGGGGCGGGTCGTCGACGGCAACGACGTGGACGCGGTCCGCCACGTGGTCGGTGAGGCCTTGGATCGCGCCAGAACCGGCGGTGGACCGACGCTCGTCGAGGCGAAGACGATGCGGATGCTCGGTCATGCGATCCACGACGGCGCCGAGTACGTCCCACCCGAACTGGTCGCGCAATGGGAGCGCCGCGACCCGGTGCGGCGCTACAGGAATCAGATCGCCGCCGGTGGAGTCGATGCCACAGATCTGGCGACGCTCGACCGCATCGCCGAAGAGCAGATCACCGAGGCCGTTGCCGAGGCCGAGGCTGCACCGATGCCCGATCCTGCCGACGTCGCCAGCAGGGTGTACGCATGACCGCCGACACGGCGAGCGCGGGAATGGCCGCTGGTGTGACGCCGGGAGCCGCGCCGGTGGGGACCCAGGAAATGACGTTCCTCGAGGCGATCCGCGACGCGTTGCGCTTTGAATTGCAGCGCGACGGCGACGTCTGCATCCTCGGCGAAGACGTCGGCGGGGAGTTCGGTGGTGCCTTCAAGGTCACCAAGGGTCTCGCCGCCGAGTTCGGCGATGTGCGGGTGCGCAACACACCGCTCAGCGAGTTGAGCTTCGTCGGGATGGGGACCGGCATGGCGCTGATGGGGCTGCGTCCCGTGATCGAGATGCAGTTCGCCGACTTCATCAGCTCCGCATTCGACAGCATCGTGCAGTTCGCCGCCACGAACCACTACCGGTGGGGAGCGCCGGTGCCCTGGGTGATCCGGGCACCCAGCGACGGTGGCATCTCGAGTGGGCCGTTCCACAGCCAGAACCCCGAGGCCTGGTTCGTCCACGTTCCCGGTCTCAAGGTCGTCACCCCGTCCAACCCGGCCGACGCCAAGGGGCTGCTGCTCGCAGCGATTCGAGACGACAATCCGGTCATCTACTTCGAGCCGAAGCCCCTCTATCGCGCCGTGCGGGGACCGGTGCCGGCGGGCGATCACACGGTTCCCATCGGCAAAGCCGCCATTGCCCGGCCGGGGCGCGACTTGACGATCGTCACCTACGGCGCACAGGTGCCCGAGGCGCTGGCGGCCGCAGAGGAGCTCGCCGCGGAGGGGGTCGAGATCGAGGTGGTCGATCTGCGCACGCTCAAGCCGCTGGACTGGGACACCATCTTTGATGCGGTTGCCCGCACCGGCAAGGTGCTGATCGTCCACTCGGCCAACCGACTCGCCGGGGTCGGCGCGGAGATCGCCGCCGAGATCGCCGAGCGCGCCTTCGACCTGCTGGACGCGGCGCCGGTGCGGGTCGGGGCGCTCGACACTCCGGTGCCGTTCAGCCCGCCGTTGGAGCAGGCCTACCGGCCCGACCGGTCGAAGATCGCCGAGGCGGCGAGGAAGCTCGCGGCCTACTGATCCAGCGGCGCTGCTACTCGCGCTGGTCCCACGGTGCGCCACTCGGCGGGAAGCCCCCCGTCGCCCCGTCGATCAGCTCGCGCATGATGTCCGCGTGACCGGCGTGCCGCGCCGTCTCTTCCACCATGTGGATGAGGATCCGGCGGACGGACAGCAACCCTTCGTCGCCGAGGGGCACCGTGGTGTCCGGGTCGTCGAACGTTTCGAGGATCTCCCGGCTGCGGTCGCATTCGGCGTCGTAGAGGCCGACGACCGAGGCGATGTCCTCGTCATCGCCGATGCGCCAGTCGGCATCGGGGTCGTCGTCGCTCCACGGGAACTCGGGATCCTGGCGACCGAGGACGGCGGAGAACCACCAGCGTTCGACGTGGGCCATGTGCTTGACGATCCCGAGCAGGCTGGTGCCCGATGGGACCATTGGCCGGGTGGCCTCCTCGAGGCTCACGTCCTGGACCTTCCACTTGACGACCGTGCGGTAGGTGTCGAGATAGCGAGCCAGGGTCGGAATCTCCGGCGTGTTGAGATCGCTCATGTGCCCGAAGCTACCCGCCCGACCTAGGCTCGTGCCCTCTCACCGCCACTCCGGAGGAGATGTGGGCCTGAAGGTCTGGGCCGTGGCGCTCTTGATGATCACCGCAGGGTGCGCTCCCACCGGCGGCGACTCCCAGGAGCTCGTCGTGTTCGCCGCTGCTTCGCTGACCGAAGCGTTCGGCGAGATCGAGCGTGCGTTCGAGGAGGCCCGACCGGATGTGGACGTCCGGCTCAACCTCGCCGGCAGCCCGACCCTCCGGGAGCAGATCCTCGAGGGTGCGCCCGCCGCCGTCTTCGCCTCGGCGAGCACCGGCGTGATGGATGAGGTCGCCGCCGCCGACAAGACTGTGGGTGTGCCCATGGTGTTCGCCCGCAATCGTGTCGTTCTCGCCGTGCCCGCCGGCAACCCGGCGGGCGTGCGCGGGCTGGAGGACATGGGACGCGAGGAGCTGTTCGTTGGGACATGTGCCCCCGGTGTGCCGTGCGGCGATCTCGCCAGAGCCGTGCTCTCTGCTGCCGGCGTGGAGCTGCAGACCGACACCAACGAACCGGACGTGCGGGCACTGCTGACGAAGCTCGCAACGGGGGAGCTCGACGCCGGTCTCGTGTACGCCACGGACGTGCGCGCCGCCGGCGGGGCCGTCGCCGCGATTCCCACCGGGAGCGGCGCGTTGACGGCGCCCTATCCGATTGCGGCGCTGACGGCCGCCCCAGACCCGGGGCTGGCCCGGGAGTTCGTCGCGTTCGTCTTGTCGGACCGCGGAAGGGCCATCCTCGCCGACCACGGATTCGAGGCGCCGTGAGCCGGTCCCGGGGATCCGGCGAGCGGCGTCGCCGCGCTCCCGTCATCCTCGTCGTCCTCGGCGTGGCGGGCGTGCGGGTGTTCGTCGCGCCGCTCGCCGGCTTGCTGATCCGGACCCCGTGGACCGA
>JBFFFX010000289.1:0-3546 GCA_041557775.1 Acidimicrobiia bacterium
AGCTGCACCGCCTCGATCCCGTGGTCGATGCGGTGCTCGCCGACCGGGACGGCGCCGCAGCAGCTCTGCAGGAGCCGGTGGCCAGGTTCCGGCGCCGGCAGCGGGCGGCGGCGGAGGAGCTGAGAACGGCTCTCGGCGGCTGACCGGTTCGCGTCACGGCGGCGGCGCCATCGCCCGGCGTTCGACCCACCGGACACCCACGGTGGCCAGGACCAGGGCGCCGGCGACGAGCAGCCACCCCGTGTCGAACCCGCCGCGGTCGATGGCGACGCCGAGGACCACCGGACCGACGCCGGCGCCCACGAAGATGCCCGCCTGGGTGATCGCGGAGGAGGACGCCGCCGAGCCGGCGTTGGCATTGACCACGGTGTAGGTCATCAGCCCGGGCCACGCCCACCCGGTCGCGAACGCGGCGATGACGAGCAGCCCGAAGATGGGGCCGGACGCCAGGGTGAGCACCACGAAGATGGGAACCCCGGCGCCGGTCAAGGCCGCCATCGCCCCGAAGCCGCGGCCCCCGATGCGGTCGGTGATGCCCCCGGCGACGACCCGGGCGGTGATCGACGCAGCCGAGCCGGCGAACAACAGCAAACCACCGGCAGATTCCGAGAATCCGACGTCGACCGACGCCGCAACGAGGTAGGTGCTGAGCGCGATGGCCGCCCATGTGGCAAACGAGGACGAGCCGGCGAGCACGGCCAGCAGGCGGGCGCTCATCGGGGCGACGGTGCGGCGGGGATCGGCGGCGAACCTGGCCGCCGAGGGCGGGATCCGGGTGCGCGGAATCGCCAGCATCACCACGGCGCCGAGCACCGCCGCGGCCACGTAGGCGCTGCGCCAGCCGGCGGCGAGGATCAGCAGCGGCACGGCGAGCCCCGAGACCAGCGACGACATCGGGATGCCGGCGTGCTTGAGACCGAACACGACACCGCGGCGGCGCGGATCGACGTGATCGGCGAGCGCTTGATTGGCCGCCGGATTGGCAAGGCCGTAGACGGCGCCGGCGGCGACGAGCAGCGATGCCAGCACGACCGTGTGGCCCACGAACATGGCAATCGAGAGGCTCAGCAGGATCGATCCGGCGAGATTGATCCGCATCGCTCGCTGCCAGCCGATCCGCTCGACGACCCGCCCCAGCGGGGTGGATGACACCGAGGCCGCCAGGAAGAACGATGCCGTGAGCACTCCCAGCCCCGTGGGACCGAAGCCCAGCTCGTCACCGATCTGGAGGAAGCCGGCGCCGAGCAGGAACACCGGCTGCGTGCTGACGGTGACGACGAGGATCGCGACGGCCATCAGCCGTCCGAGGCGCGGGATCTGCATCCCCGCGATGCTACGGCCGTCAGCCTCGGGCGCGGCTCCCGTCCACTTCCCCGGCGACCGCGTCGACACGTGAGGGGCGCTCCTCGATCCCGAACGGCCGTCTCGAGTCCGTCACTCGAGGTGTTCGATGCGCCGGCACCGCGGCGTCGTGGTTCCCGACCGCGAAGAGCGAGCGGCGCCCGTGACGGACCACCGCTCGACGGCCTCGACCATTCCCACAAGCCAGGCGTTCTGGCATAGGATGTCGAGAGGTGCACACCAAAGGGGGATGCGCCGTGCTACGACGACGAACGGTTTTCCTGGCATCGCTGCTGGCGATGGTTGCGTTCGCCTGCGGTGGAGACGACTCCGCCGCTACGACCACAACGTCACCACCCGAGCCCTCAGGAACGACGAGCACATCGGTGGCGCCGGACACGACGGCGGCGCCCACGACCACGACGACCTCGGCACCCACCACAACCACAGCGCCCACGACCACGACCACGCTCCCGCCGGCGGCACGTATCGAATACGTCGTCGCCGGACCCGACGGCGTCCACCTGGTGGACCGGAATGGAGCCGGCGTGCTGCTCGTCGACGAGTGGGTCGAACTGGCGATGGACGACGGCCGCGGCGGCCTGCTGTTCCAGGAGCAGCGCGGCCTTGCCTTCGAGTCCTCCGGCGTCGAGACGCTGGTCTGGTGGGTCCCCGCGGGCGCAGAGGCCGCACAGGAGTTGCTGGTCCCCGCCGACGATCAGTTCCTCGACCTCGTCGATGCCGTCGAGATCGACGGCCGGCTCACCGTCTTCTACCTGCGGCGGACGTACGGACCGGACATCGAGACGGACTCGCTCCAGACGCTGCGTCGTTTCGATGTCGCCGCCGTCGAGGTGGATCAGCTCGCCGTCGTTGGGGGGTACGAGTCTGGGTCCGAGGTGTCATACGGCGGCGGCGATTTCGCCGTGAGCTGGGACGGGGAAGGGATCTGCGGCGTGTTGTTCCTCGACTCCGACGGCACACAGGTCGACCCACCGGCCGGCGCCCCGGCCGCCGCCCTGAACGGCGGGGAGTGCGGGACCGTCGAGGAGTCGTTCGAGCTGTCGCCCGACGGATCCCGCATGGCCTTCGTGGTCCCGGGCGTCGACGAGCCCTACAACGTCGTTCAGGAGGAGGTCGTCGTCATCGACGTCGCGAGCGGTGAGCAGCTCGCCCGCTTCACTGCCTGGTCCGGCGAGCTGGAGTGGTTCGTCCGCGACCTCGACCTTGACGGCGACGCCCTGATCGTCAACCGCGTGTCCGCGGCCGACTACGTGACCAGGCTGCCGCCGTTGCTCGTCGACCTGGCAGGTGGCGATCCGGTGATCACCGAGGGGCCCTTCGCCGGGACCGCACGGCTCGTCCGAGCCCCAGTCGTCATATCCGACCCGATCACGCTCCCCTGACCTCGCGCTGCCGCGCGGCGAGTGGCCGGCGCAAACGGGGCGCTCGTCCCATTCGTTGCGTGATTGACATGCCGTATGCTCCCCGCAACAGCATCCGTGGATCCGAGGTGGGGGTATGGACGTCCGTCGGTGCTGGAAGGGGACGGGGCTCGTCGCTGCAATCATGGTCGCAGCCGCGATCTCGTTCACCTTCCTGCCTTCGATGCTCACAATCGAGAACGTCGTCGACGGGGCGAGACGGGCGATCATCGTCGCGGCCCTCCTTCTCAGCGCAGCGATGCTGTTGGTCAGCGCCTGCCGCAAGACCAGTCGCGAAAATCTGGACCCTTTCGCGAAACAAAACCAGCTTCCCAGCTTGCCCCGGCCGCCTTCCGAGCAGTAGAAAGCGGTCACTTCCCCGCTGACAACCGGCGGATTCCTGCGTGATTCGGGACCAACTCGAATACGCTTGACGTAGTTACATTTGTGTAACTACACTCCTGTACCCGTCCCAACATATGGGGTCATTCCCGCTTCCCCACCCCAAGATGTTGTGGTTGTGGACAAATCTGTGGATAGACGGGCGCAAAGGTGTGGCGCTCGCAAGAGACCCTGGGAGGGCGACCATGATCGATGGTCTGCGGATCGAGCGACGGTTCACGGCCGAAGGCCAGGACCCGTATTCGAGTGTCGAGTGGTCCCGGCGAGACAGCCGGATCACCAACCCCGACGGCTCCATCGTCTTCGAGATGAAGGACGCGGAGATCCCGGCCCAGTGGTCGCAAGTCGCCGCCGACATCATGGTGTCCAAGTACTTCCG
>JBFFFX010000290.1:0-3539 GCA_041557775.1 Acidimicrobiia bacterium
GGGGGGTGGGCCAGCCCGTCAGGGCTGGGTCGAGGGGGTTGCCTACTCGGAGCAATCCACAGACTCGAGTGGGTTCGTAATCTGTGGACGACCTACTCCGGAGCACCCATGGGCTGGATCGACCGCACCAAAGACCGCATCGTCGCCAACGCGACGGGCCTCTTCGCCCATGCCCCGTACCCGCTGGCAGACACCTTGGAGTACCAGGGCGATCCAGGGCTGTTCGGACCGGAATCCGCGACGTGGCCGATCATCGGCGACGCGGCCGCCTTCATCGGCGGGATACGGGCGCTCCTCATCCAGGCGGCGCACCCCGAGGTCGTCGCCGGGGTCGACGACCACTCCCGCTATCGCGAGGACCCGCTCGGCCGGCTGTCGCGCACCTCGGCCTACGTCACCGCCACGGCGTTCGGGGCGATGCCCGAGGTCGACCGCGCGGTCAAGATCGTTCGCGGCGCCCATCGACCGGTCGTCGGAACTTCGCACCGGGGACGCGACTACGCCGCCGACATGCCGGCATACGCCGCATGGGTGCACAACGCGCTCACCGACTCGTTCCTCGTCGCCTACCAGGTGTTCGGGCCGCGCCACCGCGGCGAGATCGACGCCGACCGCTTCGTCGCCGAGCAGACCGCCGTGGGGACGCTCCTCGACGCCGACCCGCTACCGGCCACTGCCGCGGGGATCTCTACGTGGCTCGCCGAGCATCCCGAGGCCGGCGAGTCGCCCGGCTTGGCGGCTGCTGTCGAGTTCCTGCGCTCGCCACCGCTGCCGTTGCGCATCCTCATCGCCTACCGGCTGATGGTGTTCGCCGCGGCCGCGACGATCCCGCGGCGCCTGCGCCGCATCCTCGGCCTCCGCAAGCTGCCGGGCGCGATCCTCCTCGGCAAGGCCATGATCGGTTTCCTGCGGTGGGCCCTCGGTGCGTCGCCGAGCTGGCACGTCGCTCTCGTCCGCTCCGGCGCCGCCGTCCCCGAAGGCGTCTTCCGCCAGCCCCTGCTCGCCCCCGCCAACCGCGAACCGATCGGCTGACGCACGGCGCCGTAGTCGACCCGCGCCTCAGCCGGCCGGCGCCTCAGCGGGCCGGCGTCAGGGCCACGACCGGGATCTGACGGTTGGTGCGGCTCTGGTACTCGGCGTAGCCGTCGTACGCGGCCACGGCCCGCTGCCACCAGAGTTCGCGCTCGTCCCCGTGGAGGGTCGCCGCCTCGACCGCATGGGAGCGGCCGGGTAGCTCGACATGGGCGTGCGGCGACACGACGAGATTGCGGTACCACTCGGGATGGACGTCGCGTCCGCCCCAGGAGGCGAACACGATGAGCCGATCGTCGTCGCCGAGGTACAGCAGCGGCACCGTGTGCCGGTTGCCGGAGACGCGTCCGGTCGTGGTGAGCAGCAGCATGTCGTTGTCGACCAGGCGCTTGCCGATGCGGCCGCCGCTCGCCCTGAAGAGGAACGTGTGCAGCGTGGACAGCCGGCGGGCCGTGGCGTCCCTCACCGGCCGGCCGCCTGCTTCGCCGCGATCTTGCGCTGGCTCTCGGTCAGGTGCCGCTTGCGCACGCGGATGGCACCCGGGGTGACCTCGACCAGCTCGTCGTCCTCGATCCACTCGATGGCCGTCTCCAGCGTCAGCTCCCGGGGCGGCTTGAGCTTGATCGCGTCGTCTGCCTGGTGCGTGCGGATGTTGGTGAGCTGCTTGCCCTTCGCCGGGTTCACCACCATCTCCTCGGCTCGCGCCGCCTCGCCGATGATCATGCCCTCGTAGGACTCGACCCCGGGGCCGACGAACAGCTCGCCCCGCTTCTGCAGGTTGTCGAGGGCGAACGCGGTCGACGTGCCGGCGCGGTCGGCAACAATCGCACCGCCCTTGCGTTGCGGCAGGTCGCCGGCCCAGGGCATCCATCCCGCGTGATGCTGGTGGACCAGGGCCGTACCCCGCGTCGCCGTCATCAGCAGCGAGCGGAACCCGATCAGTCCCCGCGCCGGGGCTTCGACCGTCACGACGGTGCGGCCCACATCGCCCGGCCGCAGGTCCACGACCTTGCCTTTGCGAGGTGCGACCGCCTGGGTGACGGTGCCGACGTGCTCGTCCGGAACGTCGACGACGGCGCGCTCCACCGGCTCGTGGGGCCGGCCCTCGATCTCACGGAGGATCACCTCGGGCCGGCTCACCTGGAGCTCGTAGCCCTCGCGGCGCATCGACTCGATGAGGACGGCGAGCTGCAACTCCCCGCGGCCGGCCACCTCGATGACCTCCGGCGAGGACGTGGCGCCGATGCGGATGGACACGTTGCCCAGCACCTCGCGCTCCAGGCGCTCGCGTATCTGGCGCGACGTGAGGAAACGCCCGTCGCGGCCCGACAGCGGCGAGGTGTTGACGCCGAAGGTCATCCGGAGCACGGGCTCGTCGACCTCGAGCCGGGGAAGCGGCTGGGGATCGGCGGGGTCGGCAACGGTGTCGCCGATCTCGACCTCGGGGAATCCGGCGAGCACGAACAGATCGCCGGCAGTCCTCTCGTCGGCGGGGATCCGCTCGAGCCCGGAGAAGCCCATGAGCTGCGTGAGCCGGCGGCGCAGCGGCGGCTCCTCGTCGTTCGAGTGGCACAACGCCACCTGCTCCCCGGTCCGCAGCGTGCCCTGCACGACGCGTCCGATGGCGAGGCGGCCGAGGTAGTCGGATGCGTCGAGATTGGTGACCAGCGCCTGGAGCGGCGCATCGGGGTCGCCGGACGGGGCCGGGATCGTGTCGGCGACGGCGTCGAGGACCGCGGCCATGTCGGCGTCGGTCCCGGGCACGCCCACACCCAGCATCGACCGGCCCTCGCGAGCGACGGCCGAGATGATCGGGAACTCGATGTGCTCGTCACCGGCTTCGAGGTCGAAGAAGAGCTGGTAGATCTCGTCGACCACCTCGTCGGTGCGCGCATCGCCCCGGTCGACCTTGTTGACCACCACGACCGCCGGCAGATGCCGGTCCAGAGCCTTGGAGAGGACGTACCGCGTCTGGGGCATCGGACCCTCGGCGGCGTCGACCAGAAGCAACACACCGTCGACCAGCGCCAGGGCCCGCTCGACCTCGCCACCGAAGTCGGCGTGACCCGGGGTGTCGACGAGATTGATCCGCGTGCCCTTCCACTCGATCGAGGCCGCCTTGGCGAGGATCGTGATGCCGCGCTCGCGCTCCTGGTCGTTGGAGTCGAGGATGCGATCGACTCGCGCCTCGTGGTCGGCGAACACGCCCGTGGCGCGCAGCAGCGCATCCACGAGCGTCGTCTTGCCGTGGTCGACGTGCGCGATCAGCGCGACATTGCGAAAGGGGGCACCGGACATGGCGGCGGGGATGGTACTGCCCGAAGCGTGGTTGTCAGCCGCGCCGCCGGTCGAACCGGGCCATGAGGATCGAGATCACGATCGTCAGCACCAGGCTGCCCACGACGGAGACCTGGACGGCGGTGAACCGGTCGAGCACGAGCAGGATGAGCGTGAAGATCAGCAGGTGGCGGAACGTCGGCACGGGGCGAGCGTAGCCACCGCGCACC
>JBFFFX010000291.1:0-3498 GCA_041557775.1 Acidimicrobiia bacterium
AGGTCCGCAGCGACATCACGAGATGCTCGCGGATCGGATCCATCGGCGGATTGGTGACCTGGGCGAACGCCTGGTGGAAGAACCGCGAGAGCCGTTGCGGGAACTCGGAGAGCACCGCAAGACCGGTGTCGTGACCCATGGACAGCACGGGCTCCCTGCCCTCGGTCATCTGCTGGAGGATCAGCCGACGCTCCTCGGCGGTGTAGCCGAAGACGCGCGCGAGCTTGTCCGGATCGAAGCGCTCGTCCTGGAGATCGTCGAAGGGGTCCTGGACGTAGTTGGTCTCGGTGCGAATCCAATCGCCGTACGGAGCCCGCCTCGCCAGCTCGTCCTTGACCTCGTCGGAGAAGTGCACGGCCCCGCTCGCCAGGTCGACCCGGATGATCTCCCCCGGTCCGAGCTGGCCCGTGCGTTCCGCCCGCACCTCCTCGGCGGGGGCGATACCGGCCTCGGAAGCGACGATGACGACCTCGGGGGTGATGGTCCATCGCGCCGGTCGCAGCCCGTTGCGGTCGAGACCGGCGATCACGTGCAGCCCGTCGGAGGCGGCAACCGCCGCCGGTCCGTCCCACGGCTCGGTGAGGAAGGCGTGGTACTCGTAGAACGCCCGCAGCTCGTCGCTGAGGTCGGCAACGTTCTCCCACGCCGCAGGGATCAGCATCTCCTTGACGTGGGCGACCGAGCGCCCGGAGCGAACAAGCGCCTCGAACGCGTTGTCGAGGCTGGCCGAGTCGCTGCCGGCGAGCGCGACGAGGGGCTTCAACTCGGGCGTGCGCTCCCCCCACACCGCATTCGACAGATCTTGGCTGCGCGCCGCCATCCACGACCGGTTCGCCTGGATCGTGTTGATCTCCCCGTTGTGTCCCAGCATGCGAAATGGCTGCGCCAACGCCCACGCCGGCATCGTGTTGGTCGAGTAGCGCTGGTGGAACACGGCGAAGTCCGTCTCGAAGGTGGGGTCGGTGAAGTCCCAGTAGAAGCGCTCGATGTGAGAGGCGGTGAACAACCCCTTGTACACGACCGTACGGCACGAGGACGACGCAACGAAGACCTCCGCCAGCTCCTCGGGGAGCGTCCGCTCGATTCGCCGCCTGGCCAGGAACAGCCTCCGCTCGAAGTCGTCCTCGGCCTCGCCCGGTTCGGCGGCAACGAGAGCCTGCTCGATGACCGGCATGCTGGAGCGGGCGGCATCCGAGAGGACCATCGGTCCCACCGGCACCTTGCGCCACGTGAGAAGGTCGATCTGCTCGTCCTCGAGAGCCACGTTGATGTGATTGCGGGCTTGGTGCTCCTTGCCGGGGGGCAGGAACACCATCAGCACCCCGAGGCTGCCGGGCGGGGGCGGAGTGAGCGAGCGGGCGACGAGATCCCTCGTGAGCATCCGGTGCGGGATCCGGGTCATGATGCCCGCCCCGTCGCCCGTGCCGTCGGCGGAGCGCGCCCCGCGGTGGTCCAGGTTGTGAAGACAGTCCACTGCCGTCCGCACCAGACGATGGCTGCCGAAGCCGCGGCGGTCGGCGATGAACCCCACGCCGCAGGCGTCTCGCACATCGGTCGGGTCGTAGAGCGTTGGCAGGGACAACACGGGCGCTCCTCAGGCTTCCATCAGACTATGCGCATACGCCGATGGTTATTCAGGACGGTTTGAGTGTATCGAGTGACTCGGGAGTGCCAAAAAGCCGGACGCGCGTCCGGGTACGCTGCCGGGATGCCCGTCATCGTTGTTGGCGCAGATACCACCGTCGGGACCGCGGCCGTCGACGAACTTGCCGGTCGCGTCGGCGAGCTGCGCGCCTTCGTCACCGACCCGGACCACGGCGAGTCCCTCAAAGCCCGTGGGGTCAAGGTCGCCATCGGCGACGTTTCCGACGGATCGCACGTCGGGGGCGCTGCGCTCCGTGCGTTCTGCGCCGTCCTCATCGGAGAAGCGGCCGGCGACGCGCGGGAGCGATCCTTCGCCGGCACTCCCCAGGCAGTGGTAGCGGCCTGGGCAGACGGCCTCCGCGACGCCGGAGTCCAGCGCATCATCTGGGTCGGCGACTCGTCCATGCCGGCTGCTCTGGATCTCCTGGCCGGAGCCGCCGGCGAGGTGTTCGCCGTCGCCACCGACGACACGAACCCGGAGGACGCCGCGACCGAGATCGCTCGTCTGGAAGCACAGCCGTAGCCTCCTGTGCCCGGCAACGGGCGCGCCCGGCGTTCGGCCGACCCGACACCGGCAGCACACACCCGGCAGCAATGGAGGCGGGATCGCCGCCCACCGTGTAGCTTGTGATGGTCGGGGCGTTCGGCGCTCGCGGAGCGGTGCGACGGGTCGAATGCGGTCGACCCATTCCCAGGGCCGGCGCGCCGGCCCACAATGTGATGCGAGAGACGCAAGGTGCGTCGCGAGAGAGGGGGCCAGTCGATGAAGTCGCGACCCATTTCCATGGGCGTCGTCGCCATCGCCATGATTGCGGCGGCGTGTTCGGGATCGGAGTCCAACGAGACGACCACGACGGCGACCGCGTCAGGCGATCCAACCACGACGACTGCCGCCGCCCCACCCGAGACGACGACGACGCTTCCTGCGGGACCGACCGGCATGGATGCCGTGCGCGCCGCGACGGTACAGATCATCGCCACCGGCACCTTCGAGGACCCGTTTTCCGGCGAGCAGGCCAACGTCCCCGGATCTGGATCAGGATTCATCATCGACGAATCGGGCATCGCGGTCACCAACAACCACGTGGTGACCGGCGCCGCGTTCCTCGAGGTCTACCTCGATGGGCGCGACGACCCCCTCAACGCCCGGGTGTTGGGCGTCTCCGAGTGCTCCGACCTGGCCGTCATCGACATCGACGGGGACGGGTTCACACCGTTGCAGTGGTACGACGGCGACATCACGACCGGCCTGGCCATCTTCGCCGCCGGGTACCCGCTCGGCGATCCCCAGTACACGCTGCTCGAGGGCATCGTCGCCAAGGACGCTGCCGACGGCGAGACGACGTGGGCGTCGGTCGACGCCGTCATCGAGCACAGCGCCGACACGCTGCCCGGAAACTCGGGTGGACCGATCGTGACGACCGACGGCGAGATCGTTGCCGTCAACTTCGCCGGCAACCAGGTCGGCCAGTCCTTCGCCATCGGCCGCGAGGTCGCCCGGCCCGCCGTCGAGGTCTTGGCCGCTGGCACCGATCTCGAGACGATCGGCATCAACGGCGAGGCGTTCTTCGACGGCGTGTTCACCGGAATCTGGGTCTTCTCCGTCGCGTCAGGCTCGCCTGCGGACCGCGTCGGGGTCGAAGCCGGAGATCTCATCACGCGCCTCGAGGGCCTCGAGCTGGCCACAGACGGGACGATGAGCGACTACTGCGACATCCTGCGCAGCCACGGACCCGACGACCAGCTCGCCATCGAGGTGTACCGAGCTGCCACGGACGAGGTGCTCGAGGGCCGTCTCAACGGCGACGAGCTGGTGCCGGTGTTCTCCTTCGCCGCCAATGTGGATGACGTCGC
>JBFFFX010000292.1:0-3497 GCA_041557775.1 Acidimicrobiia bacterium
CGTGATCGATGGTCGTTGCCATATGGGCGAGCAGGGCGGGGTGGCGGAAAGTGTTGGAGCTGACCATCACCCCGAGCCGCAGCCGCCCGGTGATGGCGGCGAGCGAGGCGAGGACGGTCCAGGCCTCCCACATCGGGCGGATCGGACCCCGCGGGGGATAGAAGTGGTCGAAGACCCATCCGGCGTCGAAGAAGCCGGCCGTATCGGCGTCGCGCCATATCGCCGACAAGTCCGTCCACGGCACGTCGACGGGCGCGACCTTGAAGGAGAAGCGAGGCGTCGTCACGCGACGCCGAGACCGGCGAGGAGCGGCCCCATCTCGACGGCCTGCCCGCCTCGGCTCGACGACTCCAGTGCGGCCCGCACGACGGCGAGGGCGCGGATCGCCTCGTCGATTCCCACCTCGACCTCCGCCTCGCCGCGGATCGCCAGGGCGAACTCATCGAGTTGCTCGCGGAACATGTCGGTGGCGGGGAGCGCCACCGGCTTCCGGGTCATGTCCCGGTAACCCTGGGACACCAGGGTGCTCCATTCGTCGGCCTGGTGAGATTCGTCCCAGTGGGTGAAGTCGAGGTCGTACATCAGGTTGGCCTTCGTGCCCTGGAGCCGGAGTTGGTAGATGCCGGGCGAGGCCCAGCCGCAGCCGATGTAGCCCAGGGGACCGGACTCGAACTCGAGGATCGCCATCACGGCGTCGGGAACCTCCGAATCGGTGTAGAGCTTGCGGGCGTGGGCGGACACTCGCGCCACCGGTCCGAGCAGGTACTGCAGGTTGTCGGCGTGGTGGACGCCGAGCTGGATGAAGGTGCCGCCCGGGCTCTTGTCCGCGTACCAGCGCCACGTCTCCGGGGTCAGCTCGAGGCCGCGCTCGTTCGAGAAGTTCGCCTCCGCCAGGGAGACCTCGCCGAGGCCGCCGCCGTCGATCCATTGCTTCATCACCCGGCTGCCGGACAGCCGCCGGGCGCTGTGTCCCACGGCGAACACCGCTCCGGTACGGTGGACCGCCTCCCGCACGTCCAGCGCATGCTCGAGGGTGTGCGTGATCGGCTTGTCGGTGTAGACCGCCTTCCCCGCATCCAGGGCCGCAATGATGAGATCGCGGTGGGTGTCGTTGGGCGTCGTGATCATGACGCCTTCGATCTCGTCGTCGGCGAGCAGGTCGTCGAGCGAGGACGCGGCCTTGGGGACGCCGAACTCGTCCTGGAACGCGGCCCGCTTCGCCTCCGACCTGGAGAAGCACGAGCGCAGCTCGATCAGGTCGCCGCGCTGCGCCGCCCTGCCGAGGACCCTCGCCCAGCGACCGAGCCCGATCGGGGCCAGGCGTACTTTGTCACTCATCGGTCTCCTCCGTCATGACGTCGATCTGGGTTTCTTCGATGTTGTCGGCGAGGCTCGGGTGGGGGAAGAAGCAGATCAGCTCCATCGCCTCCCCGGGGTCGGGAACGGTGGCGTGGGCGGCACCGGCGGGAATGTGCACCACGTCGCCGGGGCCCACCGCGGAGCGGACTCCGTCCACGTAGACGATGCCGGCGCCGCGGCGCACGTAGACGACCTCCTCGCTGTGCGGGTGACGGTGCGCCCGCCGCCGCGGCTGGTGCGTGAGCTGCACGATGCGCAGGCTGGACGCCGAGTCCACGTGCTCGAGGGGGTCGCCGGAGCGCCGGCCGGGGAGGTCGGCGAACTCGATGTCGGCGCCGGGGACGATGGTCATGGGCGGAGCGCGAGGATCGACTGCACCCTGCTCACGATCGCGGTGGCCACGGTGGCGGCGAAGCCGGCCGCCCGGTCGGCGGTCGCCCAGCCGGGATCGCCGTACCACCCCTCTTCGTCGATCTCCGTGACGTCGGTGATGAAGCCGTAGACCTCCCGGTCGCGGCGCATCGCATCCATGGCCGCCGCCCGTTCGGAGCGGCTGCTCTCGCCGACCCGGTCCTCGAGCACCAGTGCGGGGTCGTAGGCCATCACCGCCAGGGCCTCGATGCCGCCCCCGTGGGTCAGCTCGCCGCCATCGTCGGCGTACAGACGCTGCGCGACGTAACACGCGTGAGCTGCCACGACGTACACGCCGCCGTGCCGGGCTTGCAGGTCGGTCGCGACCGCGTCGAGCGCGGCGTTGTTGCCCTCGTGCCAGTTGACGAACACGAACCGAGTGGCGCCCATGGCGACCAGCTCGTCACAGATATCGGTGAGCAACGCCTCGAACGTGCTGCGCCGCAGGCTGACGGTGCCGGGGTGGCCGGCGTGGATCGGCGTGATGCCGTACGGTCCGAAGGGCACCAGCAGGGCGTTGAGCCCGGCAGCCACCTCTCCGGCGACGAGCCGGGCGGCGATCGTGTCCGTACCCGTGGGGAGATGCGGGCCGTGCTGCTCGATGCTTCCGAAGGGGAGCACGGCGATCGGATTGGCGTCCATTGCGGCGGCGACGTCGGGGCCCGCCAGGTGGAAGAGTGACCGGCTCATGATGCTCCCTGCGCCCGAGTCGCTCCTTCCGCCGGCGCGACCGGGTGGCGCACGGGCTCACCGCGGAGGATGCGCAGCGCCTCCTCCGCCGTCTTCACCCGCAGGTCGCGCTCCGACTCCTCGGTGTACCAGGCCATGTGGGGAGTCATGATGATGCGGTCGAGCACGTCGTTGAATGGGCTCGTATCGGGGGGCTCGGGGTCGAACACGTCGAGGGCCGCCTGGGCCGGCCGGCCGCGGCGCAGCGCCTCGACGAGGGCGGCGGAGTCGATCAGGGATCCCCGGGCGGTGTTGACGAGGATGCTGTCCGGCCGCATCAGGGCCAGCTCCTCCTCCCCGAGGAGCGGTGATCCATCCGGGGCGCCGGGAATGTGGAGGCTGACCACGTCGGCGCCGGCCAGCACCTCGTGCAGCGATGACGGGGTGACGCCGGGCGCATCGATCGCCCTGAGCGCATCGTGGGCGAGCACTCTGCCGAAGCCGAGGCCGGTGAACATCTCGGCAGTGCGGGTGCCGATGCGGCCCATGCCGATTACGCCTGCCGTGAGTGCCGCCGGCAGGTGCAGCGGCCGCACGGCGCCGATGTCCCAGGTTCCGGTTCTGACCAGCCGGTCGGCGTGGGGGATCCGGCGCAGACCGGCCAGGGTGAGCGCGACGGCGTGCAGCGCCACGGCTTCGGTGCCGTAGTCGGGAACCGTCGCCACGACGATGCGCTGCCGGTGCGCCGCGGCCACGTCGACGTTGTCGTAGCCGACGCCGTAGCGCACGATGCCGCGGCATCCGAGGAGCTGCACCGTTTCCGCATCGAAGCGGGGGCGCGGTCCGGCGAGGATCACCTCGGCATCGCCGGCGGCCGCCAGGATCTCCTCGCGGCTCGTGCCGGGGGATCGGGCGATCTCTTCCTGGGTCATGCCGAGCACGCTGCACTCGACGTCGATGTCCGGCCACCGTGCGCCGATGATCGCAACCTGCATCGCTCCTGGACCTCCCGGCGGAACAGTAGCGGAAGGCTGCAATCGATTGCGGGGCTCAGGTGC
>JBFFFX010000293.1:0-3479 GCA_041557775.1 Acidimicrobiia bacterium
GAGCGAGCTTCGGCACCGGCGGCGTGGCAGACCGACCGGCGGGCGCTCATCCTGTACACCAGCGGCTCGACGGGACGGCCGAAGGGCGTGGTGTGGACCCACGGCAATCTCGAAGCGCAGCTGCGGGCGCTCTCCGACGCGTGGGAGTGGCGGCGCACCGACCGGGCGCTGCTCGTCCTCCCGCTGCACCACGTCCACGGGCTGGTCAACGTGGTGACTTGCGCACTGTGGAACGGCGCCGCGTGTGACATGCTCGACAGGTTCGACGCCGAGGCGGTGTGGCAGAAGCTGATGACCGGGACCATCACGGTGTTGATGGCCGTCCCCACGATCTACCGCCGGCTGATCGCCGCTTGGGAGGCCGCGGACGATGCGACGCGGCGACGCATGTCGGAGGCGGCTTCAGGTCTGCGCCTGATGGTGTCCGGCTCCGCGGCGCTGCCGGTGCCGACGCTCGACCGGTGGCGGGAGATCAGCGGTCACACGCTCCTCGAACGCTACGGCATGACCGAGGTCGGGATGGCGTTGTCCAACTCCTATCGGGGGCAACGGGTTCCCGGTGCCGTCGGGACGCCGCTGCCGACCGTGGAGCTGCGCCTGGTCGACGACGACGGCATCCCCGTGGCCGCGGGAACGCCGGGGGAGATCGAGGTCAGAGGCCCCAGCGTCTTCAAGGAGTACTGGCGGCGACCGGACGCCACCGCCGGCGCCTTTCGGGATGGTTGGTTTCGTACCGGCGACGACGCCGTGCTCGACGGCCACGCCTATCGGATTCTCGGGCGGCGGAGCGTCGACATCATCAAGACCGGTGGCGAGAAGGTGTCGGCTCTGGAGATCGAGGACGTGCTCCGCACCCACCCCGCAGTGCAGGACTGCGCCGTCGTCGGCATCCCGGACGCGGAGTGGGGTGAGCGGGTGGTCGTTGCGGTTGTCGCCGCAAGTGACGCCGACTTCGGCCTCGCCGATCTTCAGGCCTTCGCCCGGGAGCGGCTCGCTCCGTACAAGGTTCCGCGGGGCCTTCAGGTCGTCGAGGCGCTTCCCCGGAACGCGCTCGGCAAGGTCGTGAAGCCGCGGGTCAAGGATTTGTTCGCGACCGCGGGCGGGTGAGCCTCACCTCTCGGGGCCGGGTCCGCGAAGGATTCTCACCCCGTTCACGATGATCGCGATGCCGGCGCCCACGATGCCGATCATCAGCACGACCCTCGTTGCCGTCTCCCAATCGAAGTCGTAGGGAGAGAAGTCCAAGGGGAACACCTGATAGGTGCGGATCGCGACGACGAGGCCGACCGCCGCCGACACCAACTCGCCGAAGGCTTTGAAGCGCACCCCGTCGCGGAAGAGGTAGGCGGCGTTGGTGGCGATCCCCAAGATGATCGACGCGTTGACCAGGGGCAGGATGGTCTCGAAGTCCTCGGTGAGGAAGGGCGGCCACTCCCACTCGAGCAGGTGGTTGGCGACGTACAGCAAGACGGCGTTCACGATGGCGCCGGCCACATAGCCGGCGCGCCGGCCGGCGACCACGGTCGGCGTGGGTGTGGGTGTGGGTGTGGGTGAGCTTTGGCGGTCGGTCATTGTCACGTCATCTCCTCCGGCGCCTCGATCAGAGCACGTCGGCGGGCTCACCGCCAGGGCTGGACGTCACACCAGGCCGCGCCGGCCGCGGCCCCGGATCAGGGCAGCGTCTGCAGATGGGCGATGACGTCGCGCAGCTCCTGGTCCCCCCAGCCCTCCTCCTGTTGCGCGGGCATCTTCGGACTGCTGCCGGGGTGGCCGAAGAGGATCTTGTGGGCAACCTCCCACGGGTTGTCGCGCGAGAGGCCACCGACGTACTCGGGCTCGTCATCGTCGCCGAAGTTCAGGGTCGTTCCGTCGGATCCGTGGCACGCTGCGCAGTTCCTCCCGTAGAGGTCTTCGCCTTCGGCTGCATCGCCGTTGCGCACGGCCTTCGTGTCCAGGTCGAACAACGGCCGCATGTCGACCAGGCCGGTCGTCACGAACGCAGCGAGCGCAGCGATCTCGTCTTCGCCGAGGACGTCCGAGAAGTCGTGGTCGGCGATCCCGCCGCTGAGCGCGGCAACCACGTCGTCGACCAGGTCGCTGCGGGCGTCGTAGATACCGGGAAAGCCGGTGAAGTGCGAGCCCGAGCCGTAGGCACCGGCAGCGCCCTGGTAGTCCCAGCCGTGGCACTCCTTGCAGCGGTAGGTATCGCTTCCACTCCGCTCGTTCGTGCTCTGCTGTGCCCAGAGCGGGTGGTCGGCGGAGGGCTCCTCGGCCCCGTCGGCTGCCGCCCACCATTTGTCGTACAGCTGGCCTCCTACGGTGACCTCGTCGTCGCCTCCACACGCCGGCAGGACGAGCATGACGGCAAACAGAGCGACCACCCAACGCAATCTCGACACGGGAACCTCCAGCGACACGACTGCCGGAACGCTAGGCGATCGGCGACAAAAAGGCATAGAGCCGAAAGCCCCTGGCCGCCGGTGCGCTTGCGTGGAGGCGTCCGGACCTATGCGCAGGGTCTGATCC
Organism: Acidimicrobiia bacterium; assembly: GCA_041557775.1. Taxonomy (GTDB): domain Bacteria; phylum Actinomycetota; class Acidimicrobiia; order Spongiisociales; family UBA5794; genus DATHZQ01. The sequence continues at coordinate 2,527 of JBFFFX010000293.1, forward strand.
GACGTACGTTGGTGGAGTGACTTCCACGGTGGCCGCGACGCGGCACTGGCGCACACTGGACGACGGCCGTGTCCAGTGCGACCTCTGCCCCCGCGAGTGCAAGCTGCGCGAGGGGCAGCGGGGTCTGTGCTACGTCAGGATCCGCCACAACGATCAGATCGTCTTGACGACCTACGGACGGTCCAGCGGCTTTTGCGTGGATCCGATCGAGAAGAAGCCGCTCAACCACTTCCTTCCGGGTACCGCCGTGCTGTCGTTTGGCACGGCCGGCTGCAACCTGGCGTGCCGGTTCTGTCAGAACTGGGACATCTCCAAGGCACGTCGAGACGACGTGCTGGCGGATGAGGCGACGCCGGAGCAGCTCGTGCGCGCCGCCCGGCGGTTGGAGTGCCGCAGCATCGCCTACACCTACAACGACCCCATCGTCTTCCACGAGTACGCCATCGCCGTTGCCCAGGAGGCACGGGAGGCGGGCATCGCCAACGTTGCGGTCACGAGCGGCTACGTCAACCCCGAGCCGCGCACCGAGTTCTATCGATGCATGGATGCGGCCAACATCGACCTCAAGTCCTTCAGCGACGACTTCTTCCACCGTGTGTGCGCCGGATCGCTCGCTCCGGTGCTGGAGACGCTCGAGTACGTGCGCCACGAGACGGACGTGTGGCTCGAGATCACGACACTCCTCATTCCCGGCAGGAATGACTCCAGCGAGGAGATCGACGCGATGACTCGCTGGGTCGTCGAGCATCTCGGACCCGACGTCCCCCACCACTTCACGGCGTTTCACCCGGCGTTTCGCATGACGGACGTCCCGCCCACGCCACACGCGACCGTGGCCCGGGCGCGGAGGATCGCGGTGGACAACGGGCTGCGCTACGTCTACACGGGCAACGTCCACGACGCCGCGGGCCAGTCCACCTACTGCCACGACTGTGGTGCGGGTCTGATCGGCC
>JBFFFX010000294.1:0-3463 GCA_041557775.1 Acidimicrobiia bacterium
ACTCGATCGGATACGAGGACATGAAGATCATCGAGGCCCTCGAGTTCTTGAAGGCGGTCGCGGATGGGCGGCAGCACGATCCCGGCTTCGGGGCCGCCCTCGCCAATGCCTCCGTGGCGGCGGCGATGGTGCGCTCGTGGGACTCCGAGCGCTGGGAAGACGTCACGAGTTTGCGAATCGACTGACACCGGATACCGAGCCGGAGGGAGAGCGACCATGGAAACCATCCGACTGACCACCGCCCAAGCGATCGTCAAGTGGCTGGTCGCACAGCGCACCGTCGTAGACGGCCAAGAGGTTCCCGTCTTCGCCGGCGCCTTCGGCATCTTCGGCCACGGCAACGTCACCTGCCTCGCAGAGGCACTGGAGCCCGTCCAGGACGAGATGCCGACGTGGCGCGGGCACAATGAGCAGTCGATGGCGCTGGCCGCAGTGGCATACGGCAAAGCCATGCGGGGCCGTCGCATCATGATCGCCACGTCATCGATCGGGCCCGGCTCGACCAACATGGTCACCGCCGCCGCCGTCGCCCACGCCAACCGCATCCCGCTGCTCTTGTTCTCGGGCGACACGTTCCAGCACCGCATCGTCGATCCCGTTCTCCAACAGGTGGAGAACTTCGGAGACCCGACCATGACGGTGTGCGACACCTTCAAGCCGGTCAGCCGCTACTGGGACAGGATCAGCCGCCCGGAGCAGATCGTCCAGTCGCTGCCCCAGGCGCTGGCCGTGATGCTGGATCCGGCGACCCGGGGTCCTGCGTTCTTTGCCCTGCCCCAGGACATCCAGGCCGAGGCGTACGACTACCCGGCGACGTTCTTCGAGCCGCGGGTCCACTACGTGCGCCGTCCCGGGCCGGACGAGCGCGACGTGGCCTCCGCGGTCGCAATGCTCGCGGCGGCGGAGAGGCCGCTGATCATCGCCGGCGGCGGCGTGCACTATTCGGGGGCCGTAGAGACGCTGACCACGTTTGCCGAGCGGCACCGCATCCCGGTCGTGGAGACGGTCGCCGGCAAGTCGACGCTCGTTCACGATCACCCCAACTACGCGGGGCCCATCGGCGTGACCGGCTCCGCGGCCGCCAACGCCGTTGCCGAGGATGCCGACCTCGTGCTCGCCGTCGGCACCCGGCTGCAGGACTTCACGACGGGATCATGGTCCGTCTTCAAGAACCCGAAGGTGCGTTTCGTCGCGATCAACACCACGAGCTGGGATGCCCACAAGCAGATGGCGCAGCCTGTCATCGGCGACGCGAAGGTGACCCTCGAGGCGATCGGCGCCGCAGTCGGCGACTACGCCGCCCCGGAGGCGTGGCTGGCGTCCGCCCAGTCGCACATCGCCCAGTGGCACGGGTACCTGGACTCGTGGGGCGAGCGACGGCAGGACGGTGCCCCGGCGTACGCTCAGGTGATCCAGAAGGTGAACGAGCTGTGCGATGACGGCGACTACTGCCTCTCCGCGGCCGGCGGGCTTCCCGGCGAGCTCACGATGGGCTGGCGCTCGAAGTCCGTCGGGTCCTTCGACTCGGAGTACGGGTACTCGACGATGGGGTACGAGATCGCGGGGGCGTGGGGAGCCAAGATGGCTCGCGGCGATGGCGACGTCATCGCTTGGGTCGGCGACGGTTCCTACTTGATGATGAACTCCGACGTGTACTCCACGGTGATGACGGGGCAGAAGGTCATCTTCATGATCATGGACAACGGCGGCTTCGCCGTGATCAACCGGCTCCAGGTCAACACCGGCGGCGCCGAGTTCAACAACCTCTTGCGCACTGCCCGGCACGAACGCTACTTCCACGTCGACTTCGTCAAGCACGCCGAATCCATGGGCGCTCTCGCCGAGAAGGTGGAGCGGCTCGAGGACCTGCCGGCCGCATGGGCGCGGGCCAAGGCTGCGGATCGGAGCTACGCGATCGTCATGGACATCGACCAGTACACCTGGACCGAGGGCGGCGCCTGGTGGGAGGTCGGGGTTCCCGAGGTCAGCGACCGGGAGCAGGTCCGGGTGGCCCGGGCCGAGTGGGAGGCCGAGAAGAAGCACCAGCGGGTCGGCGTGTGATGGATCGGCCGGCGGCGACGGCCCCCGGCGGCGTGGGGCACGGTGTCCTGCGATGAGCCGCGTTGCCGTGGTGACGGGTGGAGCGTCGCTCATCTCGCTGGCGTTCGCCCGGAAATGGGTCGGCACCGGCGGACGCATCGTGCTCGGCGACCGGAGCGAGGCGGCCCGCGAGGAGGCCGAGGGTGTCGTGGGCGCCGCCGGCCGCTACGTCGTCGGCGACGTCCGGGACGATGACCATCTCGAGAGACTCGTCGCCACGGCGGTCGACGACTTCGGCGGGCTCGACGTCGTCGTGAGCGGGCCCGCGATCTTCGACGACGACGGATATGCCACCGCTCGCGAGCTGTGGCTGCGTGCTCTCGACATCAACACCGTGTCGGCGGCCCGCCTCACCGACGCCGCGCTGCCCCATCTCGGCGCCGGGGCTGCCGTGGTCTACGTCGCCTCCATCAGCGGCAGCGCGTCACAACCACAGCGCATGGTCTACAACACGACGAAGGCCGCGCTGATCATGCTGGCGAAGACCGGGGCCCAGCAGCTCGCCCCCCGGGGCATCCGGGTCAACACGGTGTCGCCCGGGTGGACCTGGAGTCGCAACATCGAGGCACGCTACGGGACCCGGGCGGACGCCGACACCTTCGCCGCAGAGTTCCAACCACTCGGCCGGATGGCGGACCCCGAGGAGATCGCCGATGCGATCTCGTTCCTCGTCTCGGACGCCGCGTCCTTCATCACCGGCACCGATCTCACCGTCGACGGCGGCTACAGCGCCCTCGGCCCCGAAGCTCTGGGCCAGGCACGGGCCAAGTACCCCGGGGTTGGGTGACGGCGGCCGCCAGGGTCAGCGCACCAGGAGCACCAGCGCCCCGGCGGCGAGGAGCAACAGGGTGACGCGCTCGAAGGCGGTGCGATCGATGCGGTCGATCAAGAGGCGGCCGAGCACCACGCCCGCCGGGATCAGCACCCATGCCCAGAGCGTGCTGACGATCAGCTCGCCGTCGAACAATCCGGCGAGGAAGTAGCTGGGCACCTTGAGCACGTTGATGACGCCGAAGAACACCACCGTCGTGGCGACGAACCGGCGGGGCGCGAGCCCCATCGACAGCAGGTAGAACACGATCGGCGGCCCGCCGAGGTGGGCGATCGTCGAGGTCACCCCGGACGATGCCCCGGCGAGCCACCCCAGGCTCTTGACCCGTTCCGGCGCCACGTCGATGCGGCGCAGCAACCCGAAGATCGCGACGTACAGCAGCATCGACACCGCGATGATGCGGCGCAGCACCGGCTCGCTGATCACCGAGATGATCAGGCTGCCGATCACGATGCCGACGATCGCCGAGACGACGAGACGGGCGGCCACCGGCCCGTCCCAGGCGCGCCAGTGGGCGGCGAACGAGAAGAC
>JBFFFX010000295.1:0-3462 GCA_041557775.1 Acidimicrobiia bacterium
CCGATGCTAGGCGGCCGTCTCCAGAGCGCTATCCGACGTACCACGCCATGATCTCCTCACCCCACCCGACGGCGATGTGGGCCGCCAGGATCATCGGCGGGCCAAAGGCGAAATGATCTTGCAGACCCTTCGCCCGGGTGACGAGCAGCGCCACTCCGGTCACGCCACCGATCAGAATCCCGAGCACCACCGCCACCGCCAGCGAGTCCCACGCCACGAACGCGGTGAACAACCCGAGCAAGGGACTCAACTTCACGTCGCCGAATCCGAAGGACCGGCCTCCGCCGGGGATGTAGAGCACAAGGGTCACCGCCACGTAGATGCCGGCCCCGGCGGCGGCCCGCCCGAGATCGGCACCCGACCCCTCGACGACCGCGCCGATCGCCAGCAGAATCGCACCCACGTAGGTGCCCGGGAAGCTGATGCGGTCCGGGATCAACCGCGAGTGGACATCGGTCACCGCGAGGGTCATCGTCACCGCGGCGAACCAGAGGTAGGCCGGGAGCAGCCACCCGCCTGGCGTCGAACCGGTGACGACGGCGAAGACGCCGATCCCGGCCACAGCGGTGGCCGGGGCCGCCCACGACGGCACCGGCGGAAGACCCTCGTCGCGCGCCTCGAGCACGCGGGCGGCAACCCGGGCCGCCGCCCAGCCGGCCGGAAAGCCCAGCACCGCCACGACGGCCACCACCACGCCGCTCACGAGGATGCGGCAGCCCGGCGCACGAGTTCGTGATCGAGCGCGGCGCGCATGTCCGTCACGGGTGCCTGCCGGCCGGTCCAGAGCCGGAACGACTCGATCGCTTGGCCGAGCAGCATGTCGGTCCCATCCGCAACGGGCAATCCCTGGGCCGCCGCCCATCCCACCGCCGGAGTCGGCGCTGCGCCGTAGGCCATGTCCAAGACACCACTCACGCCGTCGAGCACGGCCGCCGGGAGCACCTCGCCGTGCATGCCCAGCGGGGTGGCGTTGACGACCACGGATCCAGGCACCCTTGCGTCAAACGGCGCCAGCGTCACCTCGACGCCCACCCGGGCGGCCGTCGCTGCGGCTGCGTCGGGGCGTCGCGCGGTCAGATAGATGGTCCGATGCTCCAGCGCGAGGAGCGCCGCGGCAGCGGCACCCCCGGCGCCCAGCACCCGCACCGGAGCCTCCGACGGCAAGCCGGCCCATTGCCAGGCGTGATGGACGCCCACGACATCGGTGTTGTGGCCCACGATCTCGTCACCGACGCGCACCCACGTGTTGACGGCTCCGCTGCGCCGCGCCCGGTCCGAGCACCGGTCTGCGAGCTCGGCCGCGAGGTGCTTGTGGGGCATGGTGATGTTCGCACCGTCGAGCGCTCCAGCACGGAGCTCCGCCGCGGCCGTGCGCATGCCGCCGGCATCGACGCGGCGGACGGTGTACTCACCGTCCAGCCCCAGAGCGCGCAGCGCCGTGCCGTGCAGCAGCGGCGACAAGGAGTGGGCGACGGGGTCGCCCAGCACCACGAGCCTCACGGCAAGACGCCCTCGTCGCGAGCCTTGGCCACCTTCTCGTTGTGCTCTTCCAGTGTCTCCGAGAAACCGTGGGTCCCGTCGAAGTCCACGACCACGTAGTAGTAGTACGAGGTCTCCGCCGGCCGCGCAGCCGCAGCCAGTGACGTCGTGCGCACCCCGCCGATCGGTGTCGGCGGCAACCCGACATTCAGGTAGGTGTTCCAGGGCGAGTCGATCTCCAGATCGCGTTCGAGGACCCTGCCAGGGTTCTCACCCAGCGCATAGATGATCGTGGCGTCGATCTGCAGCGCACGCTCGTCGACGAGCCGATTGTGGATCACGCTCGAGATCAGCGGACGGTCGATCTCGAGCTTGGCTTCCTTCTCGATGAGCGAGGCGATGATCAGGCCGTCGTACGGCGTCAGGCCCTCCTCCTCCAGAAGCGACCAGTCCACGGCGGCCATTCGACCATTCATCTCCTCGACCAACCGTCCGACGATGTCCTCGGCCGTGGCATCGGCCAGGAACTCGTACGTTGCCGGGAAGAGCAAGCCCTCCCACGCGGTGAGCAGGGGTACTCCCTCGGGAATCTCGTCGGGTAGATACGGCGAGAGGATCGACCCCCCGAGCAGCGCTCGCTCGTACTGCGCGGCCGTGTGGTCGGTCTGGTCCGCCAGTGAGACCAGCATCTCCTCGATGCGGAGACCTTCGATCACGGTCAGGCGGAACGTGTCGGGAGCGGGCGGCCCTGCGATGAGCTGGCCGATCAGGTCGTTGATCGACGTACCTCCGGTCATGACGTAGTCGCCGGCTTTGAGCTGTTCGGCCACACCTTGGATCCGTACCGTCCGTTCGAAGGATCCGGAATCGGTGATGAGGCCCGCCGACTGAAGCAGGACCCCGATGTCCGATGCGGTCGCTCCCCGAGGCACCGTCAGCGCGACATCCTGGTCCACAGCGATCGTGCTCACCGTGGCCTCCACTGCGACGCCGTCCGCGAGCCGCCGCGCCAGCGCGGCGCCGGCGATCGCCAGGACGATGATCACTCCAACCACAGCGAAGAACTGCATGATCCGGACCGGCCAGGATGCCGGCGACCGGACCGGCTCCATGAAGTACGGCTCGTAGTCCGGTGGCAGCTGGTGGTCGCGGTCGGGTGGGACCGTCACGTCGGTGCTCTCCTCTGTCGGTCCAGGAACCCCTGGAGCATGATGGCTGCAGCAACCTTGTCACGTACAGTCTTGCGGTCTTTGCGGCGTACGTCGGCTTCGAGCAGCGCGGCCTCCGCCTGTACGCTGGTGAAGCGCTCGTCGCAGTACTCCACTTCGACGTCCAACTCTGCCGCGATCGTTCCCCCGAGCTTGCGTGCCGCCGCCGCCGAGGCGCCTTCGCCGCCCCGGAGCGAGACCGGAAGGCCGACGACGACGAGACCAATGTCGTAGTCGGCGATGATCTCCGCCAGTCGGACCAACAGGTCTTCGGCGTGCGTGTCGATGACCGCAAGAGGCGAGGCGATCATGCCGAGCGCATCCGAGAGCGCGACACCGATCCGGCGCTCCCCCGGATCGAGACCCAAGATCCGGCCACCGGTCATCGGCCCAGCAGGGCGCTCCTGCCTGCCTCCCTGGCCGCCTCCAGCGCTTCCTCCAGCCGTTCGCCGTTGGGACCTCCCGCCTGCGCCAGCTCCGGATCGCGACTGCCGCCGCCGCCCAAGATCTGCGCTGCGGGACGGAGCACGTCCGCCGCGGAAATACCTTCGGCGACCAGGTCCGGAGAGACGAACCCGACGAGGGCTCCCTTGCCGTCTCGTTGAGATCCGAGCACGCCGATGCCGGGGCCCATCCGATCGCGAAGTTGATAGGCAAGGGCCCGAAGCCCGTCGGCGGCGAGACCCTCCGCCGCGGCGACCAGCAGGCTTGCGCCCGCATGCCCTTCGATGGCCGCCAGCATCGCGGCGGCGGCCGCCGAACGCGAGTGCTGCTC
>JBFFFX010000296.1:0-3440 GCA_041557775.1 Acidimicrobiia bacterium
ATGATGATGTGCTTGATGCGGTCGACGAGCTTCACATGGGTCCCGTCGACCCATTCCCCGACGTCGCCCGTCTTGAGCCAGCCGTCCTCGGTGAAGGTCTCCGCCGTTGCCTCTGGTTTGTTCCAGTAGCCCTTGAACACGCCTTCGTGTTTGGTCTGGATCTCGCCCGTCTCCTCGTCGATACGGAAGCCGATGTTGGGAATCGGCTCGCCGACGGTGCCGAGTTTGACCCGCCCAACGAAGTTGAGAGTCGCCACCGCGGAGTTCTCCGTCATGCCATACAGCTCGGAGACGTGCAGACCGAGGCCCATGAAGAAGGCGAGAACCTCGGGTGCGATCGGCGCCGCCGCGGAGCCTGCCCACCTGCACCGGCGCAAACCGATCCGTTCCTTGAGTGCCCGGAGGAACAATGGATTGGCGACGAGGTAGGCGAGCCGGCTGCCCAGCGTGTGCTCGCCGCCGTTGCCGATGCGCTGCCTGCCGATGTAGTCGGCGAGCGCGAGACCGACTTTCGTCACCTGCCGCTTCAAGAACGTGGCATCCTGGAGGCGGATCAGCACCATGGCATGGATCCGCTCCCAGATGCGGGGCACGGCGAAGAAGAGCGTCGGCTGGATCTCCCGCAGATTGAGCTGCACCGTTTCGATCGACTCGGCGAAGTTCAGCACCGTCCCGGAGGACGCCATCGTCCACGTGGAGAAGATGCGCTCGGCGACGTGGCACAGCGGGAGATACGTCAGGATCTGATCGTCGGGGCTCGGCTTGACGTTGCCGGGAAGGCGGTCGTCGACATTGACGACGAGGTCCATCGCGAAGTTGGCGTTCTTGTTCGTGAGCATCGCGCCCTTGGGGGGACCCGTGGTGCCCGAGGTGTACACGAGCGTCATGATGTCCTCGTCCGTCGCCTCCGCCATCCTCCGCTCGACCGCGCCCTCGTTCTCTTGCCGGTTGCGGGCGCCGAGGGCCATGAACTCGTCCCAGAACATGAGCCGGGGATCGGTGTAGCTGCGGACGCCCCGGGGCTCGACATAGAGCACCTTGCGAACCGTTGGAAAGCGATCCGGAGGCAGCTCGAGGACCTTGTCGACCTGCTCCTGATCCTCGGCGAAGTGGACGACCGCTCCCGCATCGTTGAGGAGGTACTCGAGCTCTGCTGTCGGGTTGGTCGGGTACATGCCGGTGCTGATGCCGCGGACGGCCACCGCGGCCAGGTCCAGGATGACCCATTCGGGGCGGTCCTCCGAATGGATCGAGACGACGTCGCCGACATCGACGCCGAGCGCGAGCAGGCCATGAGCCGCGGTGAGGACCTGGTCCCACAGCATCGACCAGGTGATCTCCTGCCAGATCCCGAAGTCCTTCTCCCGCAGCGCAACCGAGTCGGGACGTGTCTGGGCCCATTCGCGGACGCGGCTGGCCACGGTCCGCGTAGCGGCCTCGATCTCCGGCGCTCCCGGACGATCCATCGTCGCCGTCATGGACTCTCCCTTCCTCTTCGGTCGCACCTGCGGCGGCACGAGCCGTCACGATAGAGATCGCGCACGCTCGCCGCCACGAGCGCAAAACGATGTTCCGCTATGTGGGATCAGACAGGGGTCCGCACCCCCACGATCCGGAATCGCCCGGCGACGAACGCCGGGTCGGTCAGACTCGCGTTGCCGGCCGGGTTCGCCCCGGTGGCGTGGAAGTCACTGAACGCAGCCGACTGGTTGACGAACAGGCCTCCGGTGAGGTTGAAGGCCACCGACACCCCGGCATCGACCGCCGCATCCTCCGCCGCCGCCATCACGGATTCGTCCGTTGAGTAGACCAGCCACGTGATGGCGCCGTTGCGCTTCGCCGACTCTGCTGCGAGCTGCAGGCTGTGGGCGGTGTCGTCGGTGGCGATGACGTAGGCGACCGGACCGAACATCTCGCGCATGTACGCATCGGTGTCACCGGCATCGAGCTCGATGATCACTGGGGTGCGCACGATGGCATCGGGAAACGCGGTGTTGGCGACCGCGCGCGGGCTGAGCAGCACCTCACCGCCCTGCGCCGCCTCGTTCATCCGCTGGAGGGTCGCGTCGCCCTTGATGGCCCCGAGGATGTCTCCGGCGCGCTGGTCGTCCGACAGCAGCCCCTCGATCGCTGCGGCCAGGCCCCTGGCGACCTCGGCGAACGGCACGTGCTCCCCGCCGACCTCGATCCCGCCGCGAGGGACGTAGACGTTCTGTGGCGTGGTGCACATCTGGCCCGAGTACATCGTCATCGAGACCGAGAGGTTGCGGAACACCCCCTTCAGGTCGGCGGCCGAGTCGATGACGACGGAGTTCACGCCCGCCTTCTCGGTGTAGACCTGGGCGTGGGTGACGTTCTCCTCCAGCCAGGTGCCGAACGCCGAGCCGCCGGTGTAATCGACGATCTTCACCCGGGGGTCCATCACCAGGTCCTTGGCGACCGGGTCCCCTGCTGTGTCCACGAGCAGCGTCACGAGGTTCGGATCGAACCCGGCCTCCGCGACCACCGCCCGCGCCGCCTCGACGAAGAGCGCCAGCGGGAGGATCGTCGCCGGGTGGGGCTTGACGATCACCGGGTTGCCGGTGACCAGGCTGGCGAAGATGCCGGGATACCCGTTCCAGGTGGGGAAGGTCGAAACGCCGAGCGTCACCGCCACGCCGCGCGGCTTGATCCGCCAACGCTTGTCGATCACGAGCGGGTCGCGCTTGCCCTGCGGCTTCTCCCACCGCATCGCACCCGGGAGCCGCGTCATCTCCGCATAGGCGTAGGCAACCGCCTCCAGACCGCGATCGAGCGCATGGGGACCGCCCGCCTGAAACGCCATCAGGAACGCCTGCCCGGTCGTCTGCATCACGGCATGCGCCATCTCGAAGCTGTGCTTCCCCAGCCGGTGAAGGATCTCCAAGCACACGCCGGCCCTCGTCTGCGGCGTGGCCGCGGCCCAAGACCCCATCGCCGCCTGAGAGGCGTCGAGGAGAGCGCCGGCAGTCGACTTGGGATAGGTGACACTGAGTTCGATGCCGTACGGCGACGCCTCCGAGGGCGTCACGTAGCCATCGGCAGGCTGATCGAGCTCGAACGGCGCACCGAGCCGGGCGTGAAAGGCCGCCTCCCCTGTGCCCGGGGCCTCCTCGCCGTAGGCGCGGGGGCTCTCCGGATAGGGGCTCCAATACGCCCGGGAGCGGATCGTCTCGAGCGCCTTCTCGAGCGTGCCCTCGTGCCGTTCGTAGAAGTCGGTCGCCATGGTGTCCTCCGTATAGGTCTCGTTGAAGATCTCGTTGGTCAGATGCGGCGCGCCGCCTGGGTGCGCAGCGAGGTTCGGGTGTATGCCGCCCGGCGCACCGCCGCCGCCATGCGGTAGCGATCCTCGCCGTAGAAAGCTCTCAAGTGATCGATGATGGTGGCGAAGGGAACGACGCCGATCGCCTCGACCCATTCGA
>JBFFFX010000297.1:0-3433 GCA_041557775.1 Acidimicrobiia bacterium
CAGGAGGGCCGGTCTGGAGGTGGCGGTCGTGGACACTGCGCTGGCGGGCGCAGCAGCGGTGAAGGCTCGCCGGGTGCTCTCCACCCGGCCGCGAGCGGCGGTGGAGATCTACGCAGGGGAGACCACCGTGACCGTCACCGGGAGCGGCACCGGCGGGCGTAATCACGAGGCGGCGCTGGCGGCTGCGATCGCGCTGGACGGACGCCCCGACACCGCGTTCCTCGCCGCCGGCACGGACGGCATCGACGGCTCGACCCCGGGTGCCGGGGCAGTTGTCGACGGCGGCACGGCTGCGGAGGGGCGGGAGCTGGGTTTGCAGGCCGCCGACTACCTGGCCGACAACGATTCCGGCGGCTTCTTCGACCGCGTTCCCGGTCGGATCACGACGGGGCGGACCGGCACGAACGTGGGCGATTTGTGGATGGTGGCGCACCCGACACGCCCGAGGTGAACGACAGGTCAGCGGGCGAGCTTGCCCTTGGCGATTCGCGCGATGTGCTCGCCGATCGCCAATGAGGCCGTGGCCGCCGGCGACGGGGCGTTGAGCACGTGGACCGCGCTGTCCGTCTCTTCGATCGCGAAGTCGTGCAGCATCGATCCGTCCGGCCGAATCGCCTGGGCGCGGATTCCGGCGCGGTACTCGGCGAGATCGTCGACGGTCAATGCCGGGATCAGCCGGTTGGCGTCCTTCACGAACGAGCGCTTGACGATCGATCGCCACATCTCGGCCGTGCCGGTACGCCAGTACTCCCTGGCGAGCGCCCACAGTCCGCGGTATCGGAGCGACTCCGTGAGGTCGCGCAGGTTGAAGTTGGTGCGCCGGTAGCCCTCCCGGGCCGTAGCGAGGACGGCGTTGGGCCCGACTTCGACGCGGCCGTAGACATCCCGTGTGAAGTGAACCCCGAGGAACGGAAAGCGGGCATCGGGCACCGGGTAGATGAGTCCGTTCACGAGGTGGTCCCGCTCGGGCCGAAGCCCGTAGTACTCGCCGCGGAAGGGCACGATCTGCAGGCCGGGGTCGAGCCCCATCATCTTGGCGATGCGGTCGACGTACAGTCCGCCACAATTGATCACGATCTTGGCCTCGACCGGACCCGCCAGCGATTCGAGGCGGTGACCCCGGGGCGTCGCGGCCACGGCGGTGACTTCGAATCCGGTTCGGATCTCGGCTCCGGCTGCGGTCGCCAGCTCGGCGTACTTGGCGGCGACGACGGAGAAGTCGACGACAGAGGTCTCCCGCACCCACATGCCGGCGACGCCCGTCACCTGCGGCTCGCGTGCCGCAATGCCGGCAGCGTCGAGGCGCTCCGTCGGGACACCATTCGCTGCCGAGCGGCGCTCCAGTTCGGCGAGCGCCGGGAGCTGCGCAGGCTCGGTGGCCACCACGACCTTGCCCGAGCGGCCGACCGGGATGCCGTGTTCGTCGCAGAAGGCGACGAGCCGTCTCCCCCCCTCCACGCACAGCTTGGCCTTCAGGGTCCCCGGTGCGTAGTAGAGGCCGGCATGCACCACCCCGCTGTTGCGGCCGGTTTGGTGCCGCCCGAGGGCACTCTCCTTTTCGAGTACGACCACGTCGAACCCGTGATCACGGGAGAGGGCGAGCGCCGTCGCGACACCGACGATGCCCCCACCGATGATTGCCACGTCGTACCCGGCCACGGCGCCATTATCGCGGGTTCGATACCCGATGTCGCCGCGGTGGGCGCGCCGGCCGGGATCGAGCCGTGCCTGCGGCTTCGCGCTCCGCCGAGGCTGGGCCGGCGCCCCCGGTAGGCGACGGGGGGCCCGGCTCAGACTCCACGGAGTGAGGGAAAGCTCAGTTCCACCATGGGGCTCGTCGCGATGAGGTCGTCGAGTGCGGTCTGCGTCAGATACCAGGAGGTGTGGGGTGCCGTGAACACGGAGCGGCGGAAGTTCACATCGCGGACGGGGCTGGCGACTGCGGCGAGTTCGACGCCCTGGTCGAGGTGGACCGTCAACGCGGGCTCGGCGAGGAGGTTGGCGTACCAGTCGCGGGGTCCCGGTGTGCCCGTGATCACGTAGCGCCCGCCGATTTCGAACATCCAGATCTCGATGCGGCGGGGCTGCCGGCTCTGCCGCCCGGTGGTCGTGATGTCCACCGTCATCGCCGGGCTGAGAAGGTGTTTGATCTCGGTCGGTGTCATCGGTGCGCGCACCGATGCAAACCGACGTCGCTGCGCAGTCCCCGGCGACCCCTCACGTGGCCGTTCACGCCAACACCCACGTCTGCACGTCGGCCGTGAGCGGTGGGAAGAGCACCTCCATCAGCTCGCGCTGCTCGCCGAGCAGCACGTCGCCATGGAGCCGCTCCAGTTCGGCGGCACCGTGGGGGCCGAGCACGAGGTCGGGGAAGCAGTCGGCGGGAACCCCGGAGGCGCCGGCGCTCACCGGGTAGGGGATCGGGCCGCCCACCTCGACGACGCCCGGGTCGCCGTCGGTGAACTCACAGGACAAGGACGACCGGTACATCGACAGGGTGAGCCGTCCGGTGAAGCCGGCGAGCTGCGACCGGGCCAGCCGGGCCGCCAGTTCCGGCCGCAGCGCGTCGAGGAACGCAGCCGCATTCCCGATTCGGACGTAGTACCACCCGAACTCGTCATCGGTCTCGCCGATGGTGTCGAGCATCGCGCTGAGCAGACCGGCAGGGCGGCGAACGACCGATACCGACGGCTCGATCGTGCGCGCTCGCTCGATCATTGCGTGGAGCGCACCGCGCGTCGGAGCGACGACGTCGGTTACGAGGGCGGATTCGGCATCCTCGTAGACCCTCGCGACGCCCACCTGACCCTTGTGCTCGGTGATGAGCACTTCGTAGTTGGGTGAAGCGATCAACCACCGCCACGTGTCTGCACCGTGGGTGAATGCCAGTGCGGCTTCCGACTGGGCGGCTCGTTGCGCCGCCATGATCGCGGGGATGTCCTCCTCGCCGGCGATCCGCGGCTCCCAGCCCGGCACTCGTTCGAGAGGCTCGTGCGGTTCGATGACCTGATAGGGAGGCACGGGCACCGCGTAGCTGTATCCGAACTGGCGGTAGAAGTGGGGGATGCCGACGATGAGCTGGGCGACCTGCCCGGCGGCGTCGCCGCGCCGGTGCGCCTCCTCGATCTGCATTCGGACGAGGCCTTGGCCTCCGGCTCCGTCGGCGGTCGCCACGAACTCGATCTGACCGGCATGCATGCGGGCCTCGCCGACGCGCAACTCTGCGTCGAAGAGTGCCAGCGTCGACTCGATCCTGCCGTCCACGACCGCGACGAGCCACCGGTCGAGATCGAATTCGGGGTCCTTCACCACCAGCCTCGCTTCGAGGGCATCCTCGGGCTCGAGGGCTTCGGCGATGATCTCGCAGATTCGGTCGACGTCGGTGGGGCGGGCGCTGCGGACTTCGGTAGACATGACGCGCAGGCTACCGGCC
>JBFFFX010000298.1:0-3415 GCA_041557775.1 Acidimicrobiia bacterium
GAGGGAGGATCGGCGAGCGGTGCGAGTCGAGGAGGGTGAGGCGAGCGTTGCGAGCCGTCGCTGCGCCCCGATCCGCCGTGGTGCGGGTGCCGCGTGCCGTCGCTGGGTCTTCATCGTCCCGGTGCGGGTGAGTGATTCTCCCTTGAGGGAGGATCGGCGAGCGGAGCGAGTCGAGGAGGGTGAGGCGAGCGTTGCGAGCCGTCGCTGCGCCCCCATCGCCCCGGCTCTGCGAGCATGGCGGCGTGCTGCTCACCCGACCCCACTCGCACGCGCCTTCGCCCTATGTGGCCGTCGCCATCCGGGCCTTCCGGCGGTATGCCACCTATCGCGGCGCCACGTTTGCCGGGGCGGTGACGAACACGATGTTCGCCTTCGTCTATGTGGGGGTGTTCGCTGCCGTCCACGAGGTGGCCGGCGCGGTCGACGGCTACACGGCGGCCGAGACGGCGACCTACGTCTTCGGCGCCCAGGCGTTCCTCACCATGACGGGTGCGTTCGGGGACCGCGAGATCGCGGAGCGGGTGCGGACGGGCGACATCGCCGCCGACCTCTACCGCCCCGTCGACTTCCAGGCGTGGTGGCTCGCCCATGACCTCGGCAAGGCTCTCTTCCACGCGATCTTCCGCGGCATTCCTCCGTTTGCGGTCGGGGCGATCGCCTTGGACCTGCCGCTGCCCACCGAGGCGTCGACGTGGCTGGCGTTCCTCGTCGCCGCCTTCTTGGGCGTCGTGCTCTCCTTCACGATCCGCTTCCCGGCGAACCTGTCGGCGTTCTGGCTGCTCGACGCGCGCGGGGTCGTGACGCTGACCGTGCTCGCCCAGGTCTTCCTGGCGGGGCACGTCGTTCCGCTCTACTTCATGCCGGATCGGCTCGAGGCAGTCGTCCGGGTGCTGCCGTTCGCCGGCATCACGGCCTACCCGGTCGAGATCCTCGTCGGCGGCCACTCCGGCGACCTTCTCCGGGTCTACGCCTTGCAGCTCGCCTGGATTGCGGCGCTGCTCGTCGGCGGCCGCCTCATGCTGCGAGCCGCGCAGCGAAAGCTCGAGGTGCAGGGTGGTTGACCGGGTTGCCGCCGCCTGGGCGGACTACAGAACGCTGGCCGGGGCGAAGCTGCGGTCAGACTGGCAGTATCGGACCGGATTCTTTGCGCTGCTGGCGGCGAGTCTGCTCGTCACGGCGATGGACTTCGCCGGCATCGCCGTCGTGTTCACCCAGACGCCTGCTCTGGGCGAGTGGTCGCTCACGCAGGTCGCCTTTCTCTATGGGGTCTCCGGCATCTGCTTCCGCATGGCGGACTTCGTGGTCGGCTCGGTCGAGCGGATCGCACCGAAGGTGCGCGACGGTTCCTTCGACCAGCTCCTCATCCGGCCCGTCAACGTGCTCGTCAATCTGACCGCCTCGGAATTCTCCTTCCGGCGCATCGGCGCGGTGCTCCAGGCGGCCACCGTGTTCGGGATCGCCGCCGTCGTAGCGGACGTCACGTGGACTCCGGGCAAAGCCCTGCTGGTGCTGGTCATGCTCGTCTCCGGGACCGTCATCGCCATGGCGACGTGGGTGATGACCGCGTCGATCTCGTTCTGGGCGGTCCGTACCGAGGAGATCGCCAACACCTTCACCTACGGTGGCAGCCTCGTGACGAGCTACCCGCTGCACATCTTCGAGCAATGGCTCCGCGTCCTGCTCACCTACGTCGTGCCGCTCGTCTTCGTCAACTACCTGCCGACCCTCTACCTCCTCGATGCCCCGTCGCCGCTGGGCATTCCCGCGTGGCTGCGTTTTGCGTCGCCGCTGGTGGCGATCGGGACGACGCTCGTCGCGCGGATCGTCTGGCGGCGCGGCCTCCGGCACTACAAGTCGACGGGGAGCTGAGTGATGACCGCGATCGTCGCCGAGCAGTTGACCAAGACGTTCACCGTGCGGGCTCGCCGCGGGCGGCTGCGCCGGGAGCGGCGGGACGTGGCTGCGGTTGCCGCCATCGACCTTCGAGTCCAGCCCGGCGAGATGGTCGGCTATATCGGTCCGAACGGTGCGGGGAAGTCGACGACCATCAAGATGATGACCGGTGTGCTCGCACCGACTTCGGGGCTAATCCGTGTGCTCGGTCTGACGCCGGTGCGGGAGAGGGTCGCCCTCACCCGGCGGATCGGAGTGGTCTTCGGGCAGCGCACCCAGCTCTGGTGGGATCTGCCGCTGCGCGACTCCTTCGATCTGCTGCATGCGGTGTACCGCACCTCGCCGCAGCGCCACCGGCACAACCTGGACGGTTTCGTCGAGCTGCTCGACCTGGGTCCCCAGCTCGACACACCGGTGAGGCAGCTGTCCCTGGGGCAGCGGATGCGGGGCGAGCTCGCGGCGGCACTCCTCCACGATCCAGAGCTCGTGTTTCTCGACGAGCCGACAATCGGTCTCGATGTCGTGAGCAAGCACGCGGTGCGCCGGTTTCTCGCCGAGCTGAACCGGGAGCGCGGAACCACGGTGATGCTCACGACGCATGATCTGGCAGACATCGAACGCCTCTGCGAGCGGATGGTCATCATCGACCGCGGGCACATCATCCACGACGGCCTGTTGGAGCAGTTCCGGGAACGCTACGGACGCCATCGCACCGTGGTCGTCGACTTGGAGGTCGAGGCTCCGGCGCTCGAAGTGGCGCACACCGAGGTCGTGCGGATCGACGGCGCCCGGCAGTGGCTCCGCTTCGACCGGAGCGCGACCAGCGCGGCGGAGGTCATCGCCGGCGTCGTCGCGCTCCATCCGGTTCGGGACGTCGCCGTTGAGGAGCCGGCGATCGAGGAGCTGGTCCGCCTCCTCTACGAGGGACGCGCCCTCAACGACTGAGCAGGCTGAAAGCGATGTCCGGACCGTGGCCGAGTCCGTACGCCAGCCTGATCCAGAGCGTTGCGAGATGCTCGAGGTCGCGGGCCGCCACCAGCGCGCCCCCGTCGACGGGAGAGAACCCGATGTCGGCAGCGAGCTCCATGGCCAGGTGCTTGGCGGCGGCGTCGTCGCCGGCCACGAACATCACCGGGTTGCCTCCCGGATAGGTCGCGTCGGCCATATTGCCGGACCCGGTCGTGTTGAAGGCTTTCACCAACCGGCCGCCTCGCAGCCACCCCCTGATCTGCTCGGCCCCCGACAGCTCAGGGTGACGGTCGTGCTCCCGGTCGGGCGTGAGCGGGTTGGTGGCGTCGATGACCACGCGGTCTCCCACGTCGCCGAGGTCCGCCACCGCGTCGCGGGCGGCGCGCCACGGGACGGCGAGCAGGATGACGTCGGAACCGTCCGCAGCGTCGGGGACCGCGTCCACTTCGAGGCCCGCGTACTTGGGGTCGTCGGGACTGCGCACGCCATACATCACGTGGTGCCCGGCTTCACTCCACCGCGTTCCCAGCGTTGCGCCGACCCGGCCGGCGCC
>JBFFFX010000299.1:0-3402 GCA_041557775.1 Acidimicrobiia bacterium
ACTTCCGCAAGCCGCTCCTCGTGATCGCCGTGCTCGGCCTCGTGTTCGCCGTGCTGTACCTGCTGACCTTCGACGCTCCCCGCGGCTACAAAGAGCCGGAGCTGGCGGACTTGTATGCAGACGGCGGCGACTACGAATACCGGATCGAACCGTCGCACGTCCCTCTGCTGTTCCGGCGGCGCACCAACCTGTGGCTCATCCTCCAGGGTCTGAGCGCCCAGTTCGCCTACGGTTCGCTCATCTGGGTTCCGCTGCTCTACCAGGAGAAGGTCATCGCCGAGGGCTACGACGTCGCCACCGCCACGAAGGTCGGCGGGCTGCTGGGTGCGGCGTTCCAACTCGGCGGCCTGTTCTCCATCATCGCCGGACACATCGGCGATCGGCTCCAGCTCCGCTCGCTGAGCGGGCGGGCCTACCTGAGCGCCATCGGCATCCTCGGTGCGATCCCCTTCTTCCTGGCGTTCTTCTTCGTGCCGTTGCGGGGCATCGACGTCACCGCCGGTGCGAGCACGATGACCCTCGTGCCGGAGGTGCTCACCGCGCTGACCACGAACGTGTGGGTCGCCGGTGCCTTCCTGCTGTCGTTGACGGCGCTGGCGTTCACCGGCGCCGACTCGCCCAACTGGTTTGCGCTCATCTCGGACGTGAACCTGCCCGAGCATCGCGGCACGGTGTTCGGCCTCGGCAACCTCGCCAACGGCATCGGGCGCTCGTCGGGCAACGCCTTGACCGGCGCGCTCGCGGGAACGATCGAGACCGCCTTTCCGCCTCCGCTCAATTGGGCGGTCGGGCTCACCGCGTTCCAGGCGTTCTTCCTGCCGACCGGCTACTGCTACTGGAGAGCCGCCCACACCTCCCCCGGCGACATCACCGAGGTGCGGGAGATCCTCGATTCGCGGGGCCACGCCTCGTGACGCAGATGCCGCAGTAGCGTGGATCCGGCGATGACCGATGAGGAGCGGATTCAGAATCTGGAGCAGCTGCTGCGGGACGAGCGGGCGCTGCGACGCGCGGCCGAGTCGCGTGTCGCCGAGCTGACCGGCAAGGCGGCGACGTGGCGGCGGCGGGCCGAGGAGCGCGCCGAGCGCATCGAGCGGCTTCTCGCCGCACCGGAAGCGCCACGGCTGCAACGGTTGGCACGATCGCTGCGCCGCGGCCTCCGCGCCCCGAGCCAGACCCCTCGCGCCCCGAGCCAGACCCCTCGCGCCCCGAGCGAGGTCCCTCGCGCTCT
This sequence comes from Acidimicrobiia bacterium, assembly GCA_041557775.1. Taxonomy (GTDB): domain Bacteria; phylum Actinomycetota; class Acidimicrobiia; order Spongiisociales; family UBA5794; genus DATHZQ01. Next base: position 1,232 of record JBFFFX010000299.1, read on the forward strand.
GGAGCCTCCACAGAGCACCGCGCCGTCCGCCCGCGACGCCACGCACCCGTGGCTGCCGGTCGTCCGCGTCGCCGCGGCCGTCCAGGCACCGGAGCTGCGCGTCGTGATCGACGCCATGGATGCCGTGGCTCTCGATGACGACGGGTTCGCTGAAGCCGACCTCGTCGTCGTCGAGCCGGAGGCGTACGTTCGCCTGCCGGAGGAGGCACGAGTCGGGCTCGCCGACTGGGCCGTCCGGGAGGCGCGCCAACCCCTGGTGGTCTGGGCGACCGAATCCGGCGTGCCTTCGGAGCTACGCGGGCTCCTGCGCGACGGTGATCTGGTGGCGGTCGCTGCTGGTGCAGCGGATGACATTGCCGGTTCTGCGGACATACTCCTGCCCGGATCGTTCGACCCCGCGCGTCACCGCCCCGACGGTCGTCCTGCCCCTCGGCCCATCGTCGAGACGATGACGAGGGACGGCGCCGTGGTCCACTCGACGACCGCCGGGGTGGCCGCGGTTTCCGACTGCGCCGGACTCCTCGACCGCCCGCCGACGTGGCTGGTCGAACTCGCCGCATCCGGGACCGCGCTCGTGCCCCACAGCCTCCCTGCCACCACCGACCTCGCTGCCGCCGGGACGGCGGCGCGCCGGTGGGCGTACCGCCATCACGCCCCGTGGCAGCGTGCCGCTGCCCTCCTTGCGGCAGCCGGCATCTCCGCCCCGCACTCGGTGCCGCGGGTGGCCGGGCTCCTCGTGTCACATCGCCCCGACGACCTGCCGCACGCCATCGCCCGGTTCCTGCGCCAGGGCTACCCGGCGACCGAACTCGTCGTTGGTGTCCACGGCGCGGCCGTGAGCGCCGACGTGGAGAAGGCGCTGGCTGCCGCCGACGTCCCGACCGAGCTGCTCGTCTTCGACCCGGCGATGACCCTCGGGGAGTGCCTCAATCGAGCCGCGGAGACCACGTCGGCGCCGATCCTCGCCAAAATCGACGACGACGACCACTACGGGCCGGCCTACATCGAGGACGGTGTCCAGGCCCTGATGTACTCGGGAGCGCCGATCGTCGGAAAAGGTGCGCAATTCACCTACGTGGCCGACGCCGACCGCACCGTCCTCCGCCGCCATCGGGACGAGGATACATTCATCGACGGATCGCCCACCGGAGCGACGCTGGTCGTGCAGCGAAGCCTGTGGGAGCGGGTCGGCTTCCCCCACCGTCCCCGCCGGGTGGATGTGCTCTTCGTGCGCGCCGCCCGGCGCCTCGACGCCACCGTGTACGCCAACTCCCGGTGGGAGTTCTGCTACGTGCGGCGCGGGGACCGGCACACGTGGGCGACCGACGACACGACCTTCCTCGCCGGTGCCGAGCCCGCATGGTCTGGCTTCCACCCCGAGCGCACGGAAGTCTCCGACCTGCTCCCCGGAGTGTGACGTGAACCGGCTCCGCACCCTGCTCCGGCAGCGCACCACGACAGCCGAGCCGCCAGAAGCCGGAGCGCTCCCGCAACTCCCGGACGTCGCCCCTGGTAGCGCCCGCATCGGTCGGGTGACCTCGCTCTTCCACACCGCCCGCCTGGCGCCGTGGGAGACGGCCCTGCACCCCAACCGGCTGGACCCGCTGCCCCAGGGGATCGAGGCGGTGGTTGTCGACGCCTCGGCAGGCAGCGCCGCATCAGCGTGGTCGGGACTCGGCGCCGTCGCCGGTGCCCACCTCACGGACAGGGCACACCATCTGATCGCCCGCCTCATCGCCGCAGGAATCCCCGTCGTCTTTCGCTGGGATCTCGGCGCCGGGGCGCAACTCGACGCCGAGCTCGTGGCGCTCGCAGACCGCTGCACCCTGCAAACCGCTGCCGCGGGAAGCCCACGCGCCGACGAGTTGAAGCTACTGCCGTTCGGCGTCGACGTGAGCATCTTCCGCCCTCGTCGCGGCGCATCGGAGGTGCAGGGAGCCCTGGAGCCGGATGCCCTCGCCGGGTGGTGCGAGCCGCCCCCCGCGACGCCCGGCCCCCCTCCGGGAACGGTGACTGCAGACGCCGCCACGATCGGAAACCCTCGCGTGTACGCCGAATGGCTGGCAGGGGTCGGGACCCTCACCCTGCCGCGGCCGGCGCCACCCCTCGTGGCCCAGCTCGCAGCCGAGGCCACCGCGTGCGGAGTCGAGGTCGCCGGCACCGCGGGCCTC
>JBFFFX010000300.1:0-3355 GCA_041557775.1 Acidimicrobiia bacterium
AAGAAGCCGGACGGCGCGGTTCTGTGCACCGTTGCGCTGCGGCGAATCGCGGCGTACGCGGTCGGCGCCTTCGGGGAGGCTCCGGTGATCCGTACGACTCCCTTCTTCGCCCGAACCCAAGAGGCCAACGAGACGGGGCTGTGGACCCACTGGTCGGGGCACGTGGTTGCGCAGAAGTACCAGATGTCGGAGAAGTTCGAGTACTTCGCCGTGCGCAACAGCGCCGGGGTGTTCGACAGCTCCCCGCTGTACAAGTACCGCATTCGCGGTGCGGATGCCGAGCGGTACCTGTCCGGCGTGCTGGCACGCGACGTGCGCACCTGCCGGCCCGGCCGCGCCCAGTACACGCTGTGGTGCGACGATCGCGGGTTCGTGCTCGAGGACGGCGTGATCTTCCGCCGCAGCCACGACGACTTCCTCCTCACCACGGCCGAGCCGAACCTCGCCTACTTCCTCGATCTGGTCGGCGGGCTGGCGGTGACGATCGAGGACGAGTCCAACGACTACGGCGTCCTCGCAGTGCAGGGTCCGGCATCGCGGACCGTGCTCGCCGCCCTGGCGCCGGAAGTCGCCGAGCTGTCGTTCTTCGCGCTCACCGACGTCGAGATCGCCGGGACTTCCGTGATGGTCTCGCGTACCGGCTTCACCGGCGATCTCGGCTACGAGCTCTGGGTCCCGGCCGGTGCCGCTGCCACGGTCTGGGATGCGGTCCTCGACGCCGGTGCCGGCTTCGGTGTCAGCCCCATTGGGCAGACCGCGCTGTTGATGTGCCGTATCGAGGCCGGCCTGCTGCTCCTCGACACCGACTTCGAGTCGAGCCGCTTCGCCTGGAACGACGCCCACCGGTCCACGCCGCTCGAGCTGGGCTTCGGATGGATGTTCCGCGATCTCGGCGACCGGCCCTTCATCGGCCGGCGGGCGATCGCCGCCGAGATCGAGCACGGCACCTCGCGTTGGAACATGGTCGGGGTCGTGGTCGACTGGAAGGACTACGACGTCACATATGAACGGGCGGGGCTCATCGCACCAAAGGACCACATCCCGCGCGGCGTGGAGACGATGCTGTACGACGACGAGCGGCGGCGTGTCGGCTACACCTCCAGCTTCATGTACTCGCCGATATTGCAGAACCACATCGCCATCGCCCGGGTGCGTCCGGACCTGGCCGCACCCGGCAGCAGGGTCAACCTCGAGGTCACGATCGACCATGCCTACGAGATGGTGGGTGCCTCCGTCGCCCGGCTTCCGCTGTACGACCCGCCGCACAAGACCGCCTGAGGGGGGAGCATGACCAAGACCACGTACGACGCGATCGTCATCGGCGGTGGTCACAACGGGCTGGTCAACGGCGCCTATCTGGCGCGGGCCGGGCTCGACACGCTGATTCTCGAGAAGCGGCATCTCGTCGGCGGGGCGGCCATCACCGAGGAGCTGGTGCCCGGCTTCCACTTCACGACGTTCTCGTATGCGTTGAGTCTGCTGCGCCCCGACATCATTCACGAGCTGGAGCTGCCCAAGCACGGATTCATGCCGCTGCTCATGCCGACCTCGTTCGCCCCCGGCCTCGACGGCGAGTACCTCGTCATGGGGAAGGACCGCGACGAGAACCTGAACGCGATCGCCCGCCTCTCCCCGCGTGACGCCGACGCGTACGACCAATACGAGCACGACATGGCGATGGTGTGCCGCGCGGTGAAGCCGCTGCTCGACATGGTGCCACCCAACATCCACAGCACCGACCCGGAGGAACTGCAGCGTATGGCCGCCCTCGGTGCCTACCTGCGCGAGCTGCCGCCGCGCGTCCTCCACAACGCAATGCGGCTGCTGACGGGAAGCGCCGCCGACTTCTTGGACGACTACTTCGAGCACGACCTGCTCAAAGCTTGGCTCGCCTCGTCGGGAGTGATCGGTTCCAAGGTCGGGCCCCGATCGCAGGGGTCGGGACTGGTGCTGCTGTTTCACAACCTGGGGGAACACGACGGCTCCCTGGGGGCGTGGGCGTTCCACAAGGGCGGGAACGGCGGGTTCACCCAGGTGCTCGCTCGGGCGGCGCGGTCCTTCGGGGCCGAGATTCGACGCAACGCACCGGTGGCCGCCGTCCTCACCAAAGAAGGACGAGCGACCGGCGTGGCGCTCGAGGACGGCACCGAGCTCGCCGCCGGCATCGTGGTCAGCGCCCTCGATCCGCACCGCACCTTCCTCGAGCTGATCGATCCCCGCGAGCTGCCGCGCGATCTCGTCGACGCGCTCAATCGCTACAAGTTCCAGGGTGTCTCGGCGAAGGTGAACTTCGCGCTCGATGGGCTGCCTCACTATCCGCCGCTCGGCGACCGAGGCGACCACTACCGCGGGTTCATCAACATCGCCCCGACGATGGACTACCTGGAGCGCGCCTACGACGAGGCCAAGTACGGCTGGTACAGCTCCCGTCCGTACATCGATGGGGCGATCCAATCCACGATCGATCCCGACATGGCGCCGCCGGGCAAGCACGTCATGTCGTGCTTCGTCCAGTACGCACCGTATCAACTCCGCGACGGCGATTGGGATGACGAGCGCGACCGCTTCGGCGACACCGTCCAGGCCGTGCTCGAGGACGCGTTCCCGGGCTTCGGCGATCTCGTGCTGCACCGGGAGGTGGTGACACCCCTCGACATCGAACGCGTCGTCGGCCTCACCGAAGGAAACATCTTCGCCGGCGAGCTGCTCGCTCCGCAGATGTTCTTCTTCCGCCCCGCGCCGGGGTGGAACCAGTACCGGACTCCGATCGCCGGGTACTACCAGTGCGGCTCCGGAACCCATCCCGGCGGGTGCGTCACGGGGGCGCCCGGCCGGCTCGCGAGCATGCAGATCGTCGGCGACCTCCGCGCCGGCGGCTCGGGGACGGCCTCGAGCTAGAGCTCTGTCGACTGCACGGCGACGCGGTCGGTCGCCAGCCGGCGGATGTCCTCGACGATCGGCACGTGGTCCGGGTGGGCGGCGTACTCGCGGTAACCGTCCGCATCATCGAAGGCGGCGACGACGACCATGTCCCAGGAGGCGTCCGACAACCCGGCGTCGCGTCCGACACGGAACTCGCGGATGACGTCGATCGTGTCGGGCATCGCCACGAGGCGGCGGCGGACGTCCGCGATCTCCTCGGCGGTGACGTCGTCGCGGAAGCGGAACATGGCCACGTGATGGAACATCGGTCTCCTCGTCGTGTGGTGACGCGGGACCGTAGCCGTTCGACGCGCTCGATGGGAACGGTGTGGGAGAGTGACGGCCCGCTCGACGAGCCGGCCGGCCACCGCGGCCGGCTCGTCACGATCAGCCAGGCTCCTCAGCCGAACAGAGCGATTCCGGTGGCGACCCA
>JBFFFX010000301.1:0-3341 GCA_041557775.1 Acidimicrobiia bacterium
GTCATCAGCGCCGACTTGGCCATTGCCGGCGACCAGTCCGGGTGCGCCTGCTCGAGCAGGGCGAAGACACCGGCCACGTGCGCGGTCGACATCGACGTTCCGCTGATGGCCTGGAACAGCTCGCCGGGAGATCCGAGCAGCGCCGTCGGCGTGTTCGCCGCCAGGATGTTGACACCGGGTGCGGCCACGTCGGGCTTGAGGATGTCTCCGCTGAGTCCATTGGGTCCCCGGGACGAGAACGGAGCGACGACCGACCCGGGCCCGACGATCGTCTCGCCCCCGGTCAGCTCCGCGGTGGCTTGGCCGCCGGCCAGCGCGATGTAGGCGACGATGGCCTCCCCGGTCTCTGGTGTGACGTGGAGCGACGGGACGTAGTGGTTGTCGGTGTTGAGGTCTTCGTTCTCGTCGGCGTTCGCCAGGATCATGCCGGCACCGCCCTGTTCCCACACCGCCAGGCTCTTGACGACGCTGGCGAGCTCGCCGCGCCGGCAGAGGACGATGGCGCCATCGATGGAGCTGGTGAACTCGACGGAGGGATCGCACAGCTCGTTGCCGAGATCCGCACCGTCGAGCAGAGGACTACGAGGCACGCCGGCGGTGAGCGTCACGCCGGTCAAGGGCGCCCCGAAGCCGAGCAGCACCGCTCCCTGGAACTCGCGGGCTTGGGAGGCCGCGGCTACCGAGGTCACCCACGGCACCGTGGCCGGGGAACCGGCGGTGGCAGTGCCGGTTCGCCCGTTGCCCGCCGACGTGGCCACCATGACCCCGGCCTCGGTGGCGGCGAGGAAGGCCAGGTCGTCGACACCGAGCATCGTGGAGTTGGAGCCGATCGAGTAGTTGATGACATCGGCGCCGTCGGCCACGGCTTGGTCGATGGCGGCGACGAGGTCGCTGACCGCACATCCGCCCGACGTCGGACTGGTCCTCCAGCAAGCCTTGTACGCCGCGATTCGGGCCCGGGGAGCGATGCCGGACACGTCGCCCCAGTCGCGACCGAGCACGGTCGCCGGCACTCCTCGGTTGCCTGCGGCGGTCGATGCGGTGTGGCTGCCGTGTCCGTCGGCGTCTCGTGCCGACAGGTACTCGCCGGGATCGAGCCCTTCGCCGGTCCCACCGTGGAATCCCTCACCGAAGGCTCGAGCGGTCAGCAGCTTGCGGTTGCAGCGGAAATCGGCGTCGGCCGAGTTGTAGGCCTGGGCCCCGGCGACGGCGCTGCCGAAGTCGCAGGCGGTTCCCGTGAACCATCGCGGGGTGCCACGGTAGGTCCCGTCGTCGGCGAAGCTCGGATGCTCCGGCCAGATGCCGGTGTCGATCACTGCGACGACCACGCCTTCGCCCGTATAGCCGGTTGCCCACGGTCCTTGTTGGTGGGTGAGCTCCAGGTAGTACGGCGACGAGTCCGTTGTGATCCACCGGATCTGGTCTTCGATCACGGCGACGACTCCGGATTGCGCCGCCAGCCGCGCCGCCTCGGGCTCCGTGAGACGAGCGGCAAACCCGTTGCTGGCGAAGGTGTAGTCGTACAAGCGTGCTCCCGGCCCGATGCGGGCGAGGCGAAGCGCTTCGTCGTGACGCTCGTGGAGGTAGCGGGTGTAGGCCCGGACTGCGGGGGAGCGCTGGTCCGCCTTCTCCCCCGGTGCCGGGCGCGTCGCAGCGAGCCCCGCGACGCCGCCTTCGTAGCCGACGACGGGCTCGTCGCGCATGAGCACGAGGTAGACACCCGTGCGCTTGTGCGCGGCGATCTGTGCTACGCGGTCGTCGGGCACGGTTTCTGCGGCGGACGCGGCAGAGAGCGGCGATGCCAGCAGCATCGCCGCCGTCACCACGACGGCGAGTCTCCGTATCAAGCCCCTACGCACCCCTGGTGTGTCGTCTTCAGTCTCGGTTGTCCCGGGGAGGACCGCAAGGGTCGGGCGGCTCATCTCCGGTCCCAGCTGGTCCCTCGTGGATCCCGGCACCGGGGGGCCGGACGACCGCTCGAAGACCCCTTCGCGGCCGGACCGGCTTCGGCCCCAGGGCATGAGGCGCGTCGGCGCACCCGTCCAATAGGCCCCGCGTCGCAATAGACTTCGCTCATGACGAACAACCTCAAGACCGCGGGTTTGCTGGGTCTGCTCGGTGGGCTCTTCATCGCTGCCGGGGCGCTGCTCGGCGGCCAGAGTGGCGCCGCGATCGCCCTCGGCTTCGCCGTGCTCTTCAACTTCGCGATGTACTTCTTCTCGGATCGGATGGCGCTGGCCGCCGCCCGGGCCAAGCCCATCGAGCCGGGCACCATGCCGGACGTCGAGATGATCGTCAGCTCACTTGCCAGCCGCGAGGGAATCCCGATGCCCCGGCTCTACTTCATCAACTCGCCGCAGCCGAATGCCTTTGCCACGGGCCGCAATCCGAAGCACGCCGCCGTTGCGGTGACCGCCGGCATCATGCAGCTGATGAGCAGGGCCGAGCTGGAAGGCGTGCTCGCCCACGAGCTGGCACACGTCAAGAACCGCGACATCCTGATCTCCTCGATAGCGGCCACCATTGCCGCCGCGCTCTCCTTCCTCACCCGGATGGCGTTCTGGGGCGGCTTGGGGCGCCGCGACGACAACAACCCCCTCGCCGCGATCGGCGCCATCGTGGGCATCATCGTGGCCCCGCTGGCGGCGATGGTCATCCAGATGGCGATCTCCCGCTCTCGGGAGTACCAGGCGGACCGCAGCGGTGCGCAGATCACCGGCTCGCCGCTGGCCCTCGCCTCTGCGCTCGAGAAGCTGGAGATGGGGACGAGCCGGGTGCCGATGGACGTCAACCCTGCGGTGTCGCAGCTCTTCATCGCCGACCCGCTGAAGGCCTTCGGCCGCCGCGGTAGCCGGCGGGGCGGCAGTTTCGGACGTATGTTCAGCACGCATCCGCCCATCCCCGAGCGGGTGAAGCGGCTGCGCGACATGTCCATGGGCATCCGCTGAACGCCGAGAACCGAAGCCTGCTCGACCTGGCGATCGCCGATCTCGCCGCCCGGCTCGACTGTGACGCCGGCACCATCGAGGTGGTCTCGCAGGACGAAGTGACGTGGCGTGACGGGAGCCTCGGGTGCCCGCAGCCCGGCATGCGATACACCCAGGCGCTGGTGGACGGCTATCGTATCGTGCTCCGCCACGGGGGTGTGGACTTCTCGTATCACGGTGCAGGGCGGCGCCGTCCGTTCCTGTGCGAAGGAACCCCGGGCCGGGCGTCGAACGTCGGAGGGACATGAAGGCGAAGCACGCGAGCCGTGCGCTGGCGCTGGGGCTGGTGCTCGCCGTCGCACCTGCGTGTGGCGCGGACGAGTCGGCGGCGGAGGGCAGCGACGCCCCGGCCAC
>JBFFFX010000302.1:0-3299 GCA_041557775.1 Acidimicrobiia bacterium
GAGCCTCCTCTGTCCCCTCCTGATCTGGCGCAGGAAGAAGCCCCACGCACCGATTGCAGCGGCGAACGCCGCCATGGCGATCCCGACCGAGAACATCTCGTCGCGATGCTCTGAGCTCAGCTGGGCCTGGAAGAACCGGCGGCTCTGTGTCACCAGCGACTCCACCGCGTCGTCGTACTCAGCACGGTTCTGGGAGAACACCGGACCGTCGACCAGATCTACGGCCCGAGCCACATCTCCCGCCGCAGCCGCGTGGAGCACACCCCGCGACGCAACCTCGATGTCGCCCAAAGCGGCGTCGACGCGGTGGACCGCGCTCGCCAGGTCTGCGGTCACGAGCGGGAGTGCCCGGTCCATGGCCGCGTCGAGCTCCTCTCGGCTGTGCTCGAACCGGCTGGTCCATTCTGCAGACCACGACCGCAGCGCGGTCTCCGGCACGACCACGACGGCGTGCTCCAGATCGTCGATGAGATCCGCGTGGTGTGCAGCCGCGAAGTACACCTCTTCGACGGCCCGGGTGGGGCACTCACCGGACTGCCGGTGGTCGACGTTTCTGAACGAGTGGTAGAGATGGACTCCCTGCCAGCCGAGCATCGTCGCCGTCAATATGGCAGCGACCGCGAACGCGAGCCGAGACGACCTATTGGTCCATCGGCCCGCGGCAGCGGGGCCCGCATCGCCTGCTGTCGGTTCCATATCCGTCGCGGCGCGGACTCGATCGGCCCACGCCGACGCTCCCCCTACCCGCGACCTTCACGCGCCTCCCCATCGGCGGCTAGGGGCCAACGGCTCATCCTGGTCGTGTAGGGAACATTCCCGATACCGCCGCACCATTGCTGCATCGTACGTTGAGTGGGACACGTCGATCGCAACACGACCGGGGGTGATGAGATGCCGAGAGCCATACAGAAAGGGGCGCCGCTGCCCAGACGCCGGTAGTGGCGACATTCGAGGGAGGCAATCATGAGACGGATTTCGCGGACGCTCTTACTACTTGCGCTCATCGCCCTCTGCGCCGGGCTGCTTGCGCCGGCGCTGGCCGCGCCTGGCGGAGCCCCGGGTCCACCCGACGACAAGGGCGGTGGCGGCGGCCACACCGAAGCGTACGGCAACAACTTGTCGTTCCCTGTGATCTGGTCGGACGGCGTCGAGAAAGTACTGCGCGGCAGCCCGGGCATGACACCGGTGACCAACGGCGAGTGGTGGTTCTGGTGGGGCACGACGGGCGAGGACCCGAACGTGGAGCCCTTGAGCTGCGCACCGGATCCCGACGACATCGCCTACTGCGACGACGGAGCCGACGGCACGGTGGGCCCGCCCCCCGGCAACGACGTCGACCCCCTCTACCGAGCGTATCTCCAGAAGGACGCCGGGAACGAATGGCAGGCCGACAGCGCGGACGGGAGCAGCCAGCGGCTCGCGGTGGACTACCTCGACTGGGGCGACAACCTCGAATCGGTCGACTGGTACACCAAGTCGCAGGTCCGGACCGAGGTCGTGCTGATCCAGGATCTCGCCACGCCGATGATCGCCTACGAGATGAAGCACACCTCGGGTTGGGGCATCGACGAGGTGCACGGCCTGGCCGTGCTCGATGATGTCGTGCAGGAATACGAAAGCACCCAGGCCACGGTCTACTCGCACTGTGCCCGACTCACGATCCAGAAGTTGCTTGTGGAACGGGATGATCCGGAGCTCGCCAACTTGGTGTGGGACGCCGGCGTGGGCGAGTGGACCAACCCGGAGGGCGAGAGCCTCGTCAAGCCGGCGATCTTCAACAAGCCCGTGTGGGAGGCCGGCGACGGGCCGGGGTACTACTCGGCAGAGATCAACGTGAAAGGCAAGGTGATCTACGGCTACACCTGGAGCGTACGGAAGCTCAACGACGAAGGAGCCGGCGACTACCGGATCACCTTCTTCCTCGACGAGAGCTGCAGCGCCGCGGTGCCGGGTGGTCTCAACACGTTCTTCACGGATCAAGACGGCAACCCGGTCACCGAGCTCCTGATGCCGGTCGAAGAGTCGACCGAGGGCGACGACGGAGGTGATACCGGCGGTGGCGTCGGAGTCATCGAACACGAGAAGAACTTGACCTACATCGACATCCGCATCCTCGAGCGGGGAGGAGGCGGGGGTGGTGGCCCACGGAGGTAGGCATCCACTGCCTGCGGCGATCGACTTCCCCCCAGTCATCACCGCGAGGCCCGCAGCGGGGGTGCAGCAGGCGCTGCCTGCTGCACCCCCGTCTTCGCGTCCCGGTGTTCGGGACACTCATCACGAGTGGAGAGTCACATGAAACGAAACGCGCTGACCATCATCTTGGCAACACTGGTCGTCATCTCGATCATGGGAGTGACGCCGCCCCAATCCGTTGATGCGCAAGTCGTCCGTGAGGACGGTGTGTCCTCGCTCGTCGGAATCCTCGACTCGGGCGACACCAGCGACGAGTTCACGTTCACGGCTGCTTCTGGCGACATCATCCACGCCGACATCGACGCCGACGTCTACGAGTTGGTCGGCCGGACAGACGATCACCACGAGCTGGCGGCAACCGAGCCCGACGACGGTCACGATGACGATGGGTGCGGCGGCCCGGGCGGCTTGGTTCTCGAGATCCTCGACGATGCAGGCAACGTGGTGTGTTGGGCGGACCGGCCCAATCGTCCGGGCTGGCAACGCGATGCTGCGGTCCATTGCCCCTTGACCGAGGACGGACTGTACCGGCTGCGCATCGGCCTCAGCGAGCACGATCCCCACGAGCACGTGGCAGAGCTCACCCCCGCCGAGCCCCTCGGCGATGGTGTGGTGCCCTATCTCGTGAGCGTCAGCCTGCGAGCGGAGGCGCCCGAAGGCAACCTCAACAGGGCCATCGCCCGTAGCAACAACACGCTCCCGTAGGTGACCGGCCTCCGGTCGGAGCTGCATCGGCACCTCCCTGCAGGGCGTTGCGCTCTGCAGGGAGCCCGGATCAGCTCTCCGTCCCCTGCTCGAGCACGTCGCCGGTGAGTTGCCGGGCACGCTCGAGGAATGCCCGCGCCTGGTCGATGGCGTCCTGGTAGGCGGCGAGGTCGCCGTCGCGAAGGGCGGCGTCCGCAGCCTCGAAGGCGTCGGCGGCGGCGGAGAGCAGCGCAGCTACCTCCTCCGGCACCTCCACCTGGCCGTCATCGGTGCGGTCCGGGGGTTCATCGCTGCCGTCAGGCGCAGCACCGAACACCGCCGCCAGTGCAGCGTCGAGGGTGTTCTCCATCTCGATCTGGCCGTTGAACGAGATCACGACCCGCTTGAACTCGGGAATGCCC
>JBFFFX010000303.1:0-3296 GCA_041557775.1 Acidimicrobiia bacterium
CAGTGGCGACGCGACGGAGCGACGGAGCCGCCGGGACCGTCAGGTGATCGGTGAGTGGACGCAGCCGTGCCGCGATGTCGTCGACGACCAGCGCATGCTCCTGCCGATCCTTCGCGCTCGACAAGAGAGCATCGCCCACGGCGCGGTCTTCGGCGTCGCCGGCGCCGCGCCGCGCCGATCCGGCGAGCGGAGTCGCCCGTACTGCCGATCCTCGTGTCCCGACGAGCAGTTCCGGCGTCGCACCGACGAACGCGGACTCGCCGACCTGCCAGCCGTAGATGTGGCACTGGGGATTGCGGTCCTGCAGGTGATGGACGATCTCGAACGGATCGATCGACATCTCCGCGTTGATGATCACCGACCTGGCGAGCACGACTTTGCGCAGGCTGCCCGATCGAATGGCATCGACTGCCTCCCCGACGGCCTCGCACCAATCCGATCCGGAAGGATCGGCATGGACCGAATGATCGCCGAGGCCGGGGAGCCGGGGCTCGGAAGGTGCGACCAGCTCACGAAGCACAACGGCGACACCGCCCGGTTCGGCCCCCGGCGGGACGGCGACGACGAGGCGCGATCGACCTCCGCTGGTGACGACGGAGGCGAGCGGAAGCACCACCTCGGCCGCGGGGAAGCCCGCCCACTCGTCGCTCCGTGGCCCATCCGGCGAGAAGGAGAATCCCAGCAAGAGTCGGGCGGCTTGCGGCATCTGCGGCTTGGCCTCCCACGCCCGCTCCAACTGCTCGAAGCGGTGCGGACCCGCTCCCTCGCTCCGCCAAGCGGTGCCGACACTGCCGATCTCCGTGCCGTCCGGCGAGGCGACGTAGCGAGCGGAGCCGAAGACTCCGGCGGCGGCCCGGACGAACTCGAGCGCACCGACCTCGGTATCCACGACGGCGAATCGGAAGCCGCCGACGTCGCCGGCCAGTTGAGCCGCGACAGATGCAAGCGAGAGGGGACGAAAGAGCATCGGCGGGAATGTTACCGGGAGCGATTCCGCTGATCGGATTCGGGCGCCAGATGCCGGGCGAGGTACCCGGCAATCAGCTCCGGTTGTTCCATGAGCACGAAATGCGAGGTGCCGGGCACCACGACGACGTGCCCGCCGCCGAGTTGATCGGCCGTACGCTGCAGGAACTCGCCGGGATGCGTGTCGGAGTACTCGCCGGCGATCAGGGTGATGTCGCTGCCGACCTCGCCGAGCCGCTCCCACCCACCATGAGCCGTCGACCCGCGGTACGTCTCCGCCTCGGCCTCCGGAGGGCACTTCAGCCGCCACTGCCCGCCGTCCGGCGCCAAACCGCCGTGGACGTATGCTTCGAGCGCTCGCCGCTGCCATCCCGAGAACGCCGGCTTCCCGGCAAAGTTGTCGAGAGCGGCGGTACGGCTCTCGAACGTCCCCTTGCGCTTCAGCGCCGCCTCGACCAGGGGATGCTCCATGCGGGCGTAGGGACCCGGAAACACGATCGGCTCGACGAGCACCAGGGCGCGAAAGGTACCCGGGGCCAGGAGCTCGGCGAGAAGCAACGAAGCGGCGCCTGCCGAATGCCCGACGCCGACGATGCTGCGAGCGCCGCCGGTGATGGCAAGGACATCGCGCCCGAGGTCCCACCAGTCGTACGGCGGGGCGGGAACTTCGGAGTCGCCGTGCGCACGATGATCGAACGCAACGACGTCCCCGCTCGGCACCATCGCTGCGAGGTCGGCGACGACCGGGCGGTAGAGTTCCTTGCAGAAGCCGGTGGCGTGGGCGGCGACCACGAGCGGGCGAGGATCATCCCCCCACGACGTACGCTCGAGTGCGAGCCTGACGTCGCCGCTGCCGGCGACGCGACGCCAGCGCCGCCTCAAGACGTTTCGTCGTCGATACGCCAGGTCAGGTGGTTCTGCACCTTGACCACGCCGTCCAGCCGGCGCACCAGCTCCTCCAGGAGCCGGGACTCGGTACGCGTGCCGATCTCCCCGTCGAACGCGGCGACGCCGTTTGTCACCGTGACCGAGATCGAGTCGGGGTCGACGAACAGCACACGACGGATCACGTCTTCTCGGATCTCGTCCTCGATCACGTCGTCCGGCCGAGTGAAGACGGCGACGACGTCGAGGCGGGAGATGATGCCCAAGATCCTGGAGTCGGCATCGACCACGGGCAGCCGGTTCACGTCGTTGATCACCATGATCCGCGCCGCATCGGCGATCGCTTGATCGGGACCGATGGTGAGGACCGACCGATTCATCACTTCCCCGACGGTCTCCACGGGAGCCAGGTTGTCGGCCTCCTGGCGGGCAACTTCGAGGCGAAGGAAGTCGGCCTCGGTGATGATCCCGATCAGGCACGACCCATCGTCGCACACTGGCAGACCGCTCACGCGGTTGCGGAACATGAGCCGGGCGGCATCGTTGATGGGCGTATCGGCTCTGACGGTGATGACGTCGGTCGTCATGACGTCGACTACTTGCATGGGGACACCCCCAGTGATGTGTTCGTGTTCATTCTGGCATCCTCGGCGACCCGCTCGGAATGGGACGCAGCGCCGGGTCCGGGACCCAGGAGCGCGGAGCAGGGCGGACGCGCACTCTGGCGTCGACGACGGTGAGCCCCTCCCCCGGCCGCGCCACCTTGACCGGGTTCAGATCCATCTCGACGATCTCGGGGTAGTCCTCGATCAGCGCCGAGACCCGCTGCAACGCATCTTGGACGGCTGCCACGTCACCCGGCTCGCCACCTCGGTAGCCCTCGAGGAGCTTGCTGGACTTCACCTGGCGGATCATCTCCGCGGCATCGAGGTCGGTCAGCGGATGGATGCGGAAGGCGACGTCCCCGATGAGTTCGACGAACACGCCGCCCAGGCCGAATACGATCAGCGGACCGAAAGTGGGATCGAGCGTCATCCCGATCAGGACCTCGTGCCCGCCTTCCACGAACTCCTGGACGATGGCGCCCTCGGCGTCCGGCACCACCCCCGTCACCTGGCGGTATGCAGCCCGCACTTCGTCGTCGCCTTCGACATCGAGCACGACGCCGCCGACGTCCGACTTGTGCACGGCGGATGCGGCGACGACCTTGAGGACGGCAGGACCACGGAACGACGCCGCGATCGCTGCGGCTTCATCTTCCGAAGCGGCGACGATCGCCTGGGGCAGACGCATCCCGTATGCGCCGAGAAGCTCGGCGATCTCGTCCGGCTCCATCCATCCGCCGTCCTCGCCAAGCCGGTCCACAGCCGCGTCCATTGCGGCGCGCGCCGCCCCGGCGTCGATGTCCTCGTACTCCTCGATCTGTCCGACGGGGCGGATCCGCC
>JBFFFX010000304.1:0-3273 GCA_041557775.1 Acidimicrobiia bacterium
GAACAGATCGGCCCAGCTGATTCGGTTTCCGTACTTCTTCTTGATCGGCCAGAGCAGTCGACGGGCCTTGTCGAGGTTGGCGTTGTCCGGCCAGCTGTTGAGCGGGGCGAAACGCTGGGCGCCCGTGCCGCCGCCTCCCCGGCCGTCGTAGATGCGGTACGTCCCTGCGGCGTGCCACGTCATGCGGATGAAGAACGGGCCGTAGTGGCCGTAGTCCGCCGGCCACCAATCCTGGGACTCGGTCATGAGCGCATCGACGTCGCGCGCCAGCTCCTCGAAGTCGAGGCTCGCGAACTCCGCCGCGTAGTCGAAGTCGTCGCCCATGGGATCTGCCTGTGGAGGGTTCTGACGAAGAATCCTCAGGTTGAGCTGGTTCGGCCACCAGTGCTGGTTCGCCGTGCTGCCAACAGCCTGATGCTCTGCGCCCATCACCGGGCACTTGCCTGCGCCGTCTGACACCTGGTCCTCCCGACTGTTGTTGATGAAGTGCTGCGCCCACGTCGGACCGTCCGCGGCGAACCCCCGTCCGGTGTTCGATCATCCGGTGACGGATGCCGGCGACGGGGCCCGATCGCCACGTCCAATGCCGATGTGGCCTCAAGAGGAAACCTACTACCCACCGCAGAGCAGGCCCAGCTCGGTAGCACCTCGCTCACAGGTCGCCGCCTCCGACCCGGGATCCCGGCTGCCTCGCACCGGCCAATCGGCCGCCACGCCACAGGGCGCGTACGCAGGCCGACCCCGTCGCTCGCACCATTGCGCGCCGGGCTCGCCCTGCTATCGTTCGCGTCACATACAGCGCCAGATTTGATTCGTCAGCTTGCGGGCGCTCTAGAAATGCAGCTAAAGCGACACGGCATCGGGGCCGCTTGCTTTGGCAGCGGCCTCTCGTGATTTCAGGGCCGTTGCGTTTCTTCCGCATCCCGACGATCGATGGGGACGATCTCAGGAGAGGGACGCATGAAGCAAGAACACCGACCAACGACCTTCGAGCAGCTCCTCGATTCCCGCCGTGCGCTCGTCGCCGACGGAGGCATGGGCACATCGCTGTTCGCCCTTGGTCTCCAGAACGGGCAGTCTCCGGAGCTGCTCAATGTCGACGAGCCCTCCATCGTCGAGACGGCCCATGCCGGGTTCGTGGAGGCGGGCGCCGACGTGCTGTTGACGAACACCTTCGGCGCCAACCGCCGCCGCCTTGCCCTTCACGGCCTCGATGCCCGCGTGGGCGAGCTCAACGCCGCGGCCGTCGCAGTGGCCCGCCAGGCTGCTGCCGGGGCCGGTCGTCCGGTGGCGATCGCGGGCAGCATCGGTCCGACAGGCGACCTGCTCGAGCCCGTCGGCAGCCTCCCCTACGACGAAGCCGTTGCGGTCTTCCGAGAGCAAGCCGAAGCGCTCGCCGCTGCACGCGTCGATGTGCTTTGGATCGAGACGTTGTCCAGCCTGGAGGAGGTCACCGCTGCGTTCACGGCGACCGCCGAGCTGGGCCTTCCGGTCGTCATCACCATGAGCTTCGACACGCACGGCAAAACCATGATGGGTGTTGCGCCGGCAGAGCTCGCTGGGTGGTCCCACGATCGCATCGCGGGACCGCTCGCCGTCGGCGCCAACTGCGGAATCGGACCCGGCGACGTGCTCACCGCGGTTCACGAGATCACCGCAGCGCACGCCGACCAGATCGTGATCGCCAAGGCGAACGCAGGGATTCCCGCCTACACGAGCGAAGGCGGTCTGACGTACCCCATCTTGGATACGGACATGGCCGACTACGCCGCCCTCGCGCTGGCCACCGGAGCGCGCATCATCGGCGCCTGCTGTGGATCGACACCGGCGCACCTCGCCGCGATCCGCGCCGCCGTCGAGGCCTACGAGCCCCGGACGCGGCCCGCTCCCCAGGAGATCGCTGCTCGCTTCGGCTGCACGGCATCGGCGCCGCCGATTCGCCGTGAGCGGCGCGAGCGGCGTCGTGCGCAGCGCCGCAGCGCCTGACCACCCGTCGTCGTCAGGACGACCTGGCGCGCTGGAGAACGAGGTCGATCGGCGTGGCTTCGAGGTCGCCCAGCTCCTGGACGTACTCGTAGCCGAAGCGACCCTTGATACACAGGTTGCCCGACGTGACCGAGTGGTCCAGCGGTGACGTCACCTTCACGATGCGGTTGTCCTGGACGTGGAGATCGAGATTGCAGCCGACCCCGCAGTACGAGCAGACCGTCCTGGTGACCGTCTGTCCGCTCTCGTCCCACATCCCTGCGGTGCGCAGCTCGTGCTCGGAGCGGAACATCAGTGCGCCGGTCGGACACACCCCGATGCAGTTGCCGCAGAAGACGCATGCGGAGTCGGTGAGCCCGGTGTCGAACTCGGTCGAGATGCGGGCATCGAAGCCCCGGCCGGCGACGCCGAGGGCGAAGGTGTTCTGTGCCTCGTCGCCACACGCTTGCACGCACTTGTAGCAGAGGATGCATTTCGAGTAGTCGCGGACGTAGAGCTCGTTGTCGATCTTCACCGGCTGTGCCACGGTCGCGGCCACGTCGCCCGCCGTGGGTGCGTGGTGACCGGCGTGGCGGTGGTCGCGGTCGTGCTGCGGGCCCTGGGGAGGGCCGAACCGCGCCGGATCGGCGTCGTACTCGCTCATCCACCCGCGGGTCGACTCGTCGACCAGAGACATGTCCACCGACGAGGCGAGCAACTCGAAGACGAGCTTCCGGGAGTGGCGAACCCGGTCGGAATCGGTGGCGATCGTCATGCCCGGCTCCACCGTGCGTGAGCACGACGGCACCAGCGCCCGTGACCCCTCCACCTCGACGACACAGACCCGGCACACGTTGATCGGCGTCAGCGTCTCCAGGTAGCAGAGAGTGGGCTGATCCTTGCCGGCTGCCCGGCACGCGTCGAGGATCGTCGCACCTGCGGGAGCGCTGGCCGCAACGCCATCGATGGTGATCGCCACTTCGGTCACGAAGCACCGCCGATCAGGCCGAGCCGAACCGCCGACTGCAGCGCGAGCGCCGCAGTGTGCCCCAAGCCGCAGATCGAGGCGTCCTTCATCACGAGTGCAATGTCGTCCAAGAGGTCGACGTCCAAAGGCTCACCCGCAGCGTGACGGCCGAGGACCTCTTCCTGGCGTACCGTCCCTACGCGGCACGGGACGCACTGCCCGCACGACTCGTCCCGGAAGAAGGCGGCGATGCGCTGCACAATGTCCGCAAAATCGGTGGTGGCCGCGAAGACGAGGACGACGCCGGAGCCCAGGCTCACTCCTCTCGCTGCGGCGTCCTC
>JBFFFX010000305.1:0-3134 GCA_041557775.1 Acidimicrobiia bacterium
CTGCACATCGCCGGGGTCGACCTCGTCGGGCCGGTTGCGGGTGATCCAGGCTTCGAGGAGCCGCCGCTCGAGGGGTCCGCTGACCTCGAGCAGGAACAGATACGGACCAGGCTCGCCGGGCCATCCCGGCTCGTCCTGCAACGCCAGCGCGGCATACGGGTTGCGCTCGTCGACCATGCCCTTCCGAGTGTAGGAACTGTCCGGCACGCGTGCCGCACGCGAATGGGGCCCGGAACGAAGTCCGGGCCCCACGCGCAGTTCGATGCGGTCGGGCTCTGCGTGTCCTCCGGCGAGGCGCGGAGAGCCCGCGAATCAGGTCAGCCGTCGCCGCCCATGAAGCCGCCCAGCATGTCCTTGGCCGTGTCCAGGAGGCCACCGCCACCCTCGTCGCCACCGCCGTTGTCGCCGAGGAACTTGTTCACCTGGTCGGCAAGCGGTCCCGGGAGCTTGTCCCCGAGGAAGTCCATCACACCCTCTACCACCGACTTGATCTGATCGACTCCGAGGCCGGTCCTCTCTTGAAGCTGCTTGATGAGCTCGTCCACTGCGCCTCCCGCGTGCGTGTTCCTCTGACGGTCTGATCCTATGACACGCTGTGGGCAAAGAAGTTCACGCAGCCGCCACGCGATGCCGGTGCCGAGCTCGTGCTACTCGTAGCCGATCTCGTGCATGCGTTCGTCGTCGATGCCGAGGTGGTGACCCAGCTCGTGAAGCACCGTCTTGCGGATCTCGGCCCGCAGCTGCTGCAGAGACAGGCCGAGCGCCAGATGGGGCTGGCGGAAGATCGTGATCGTGTCGGGCATCGCCGCGTAGTAGTCGACCCCACGCTCCAGCAGGGAGACGCCCTCGTAGAGGCCGAGGAGGCCGTCGCCGTCGGGATCCTGGGCGCGCGTGGGCCACTCCTCGACGATGACGTGGACGTTGTCGACCCGATCGAGCACCCACTGCGGGAGTGTCTCGAGCACGTCGTCGACGATGCGTTCGAAGGCGGCTCGTTCCATGGCGGGGAGGGTACCGCCGCCGCCGGGTTCGAGTTCCCTGGTGTGAGCGGGACGTGACCGCTCAGATCAGCCAGCCCTCGGTTGCAGCGTCCAGTGCTTTCTGCGCGTCCGTCTTTCCGAGTTCGATGCTGGTCTTGATGAAGTCCTCCTGGAACAGCAGGTAGCTCAAGAGCTCGTAGCTCGCTCCCGACTCGAGGAACCTGCTGATCAGCCAGTACTGCAGCTCCGACGGACTGTCGGCGGCACCGAGATCCTCGGTGGCCAGGTGGGCGAGCGTTGCGAATTCGCCGGGAACCGCCGGAGCGACGAAGAGATAGCCGCACTCTCTCCAGCCACTTGCCCCCGAACTGGCCGCCACCTTGTTGATCTTCTTGAGGCGGCGCAGGTCTTCGATGAGGGGGTCGACGAGTGCGCCGTGCAGTAGGTGCAGCAGCGCGACTTCGAAGCCGGGCGGGGTGTCACCGTGCCAACCGTGCAAGGGCAGCGGTGGGGTCCTGGTCGCCGCATCACAGGCCACGATCGCCAGGCGGTCCGCGCCGAGCGCGATCGCCGGCTTGATCGGCGTGTTCATGCGGGTTCCGCCGTCCATGCACCAGACGCCCCCCTCCCCGTCCCCGGTACGGACCGGCGGGAAGAGGAGCGGGATGGCGGCCGAAGCCATGACGTGGTCGATGCCGATCGACGTCCATCGGTACCGGGTTCCGGCCGCAGGGTGGTCGTCGGGCAGAGGATGGTGCGAGTCGCAGAACACGACCGCACCGCCGTCCTTCATCGAAGTCGCGACAACGGCGACGGCGTCGACGAGGTCGGCGTCGCAGTTGCGGTGGAGGGCGCTCCAGTCGTCGATGGCATCGTCGATCGTCCTGCGCAGCGGCTCGGTATCGAACACGCCGGGCGCCTCCTCGCGGGCGAACAGGCGGGCGAGGGCGGTTCGCAGCGGCAGAGTGGTGAGGGCGACGAGGAGAGGTCGGATCACTTCATCGATGGTGATCTCCGACCACAACTGCAGCAGTCCCTTGGTGGCGACGTCGGCGGACTCGTGGGCTTTCGCAGCGAGGTAGACGGCGTTGATGGCGCCCGCACTCGTGCCAACGTACACCGTGGGCCGCTCCCCACGTTCCTCGAGCTTCGGAAGCAGAACGGACAAGGCTCCTGCCTGGTAGGCGCCCCGGGCGCCGCCGCCTCCGAGCACCAGAGCTACGCGGCCATCCCATTTCGACATGATCGGCTCCCTCTGCGGTGTCAGCCGCCAGCGTCGCGCCCCGGGCGCCGGCCACAGCAGAGGCGAAGGACCCTGGCGCGGCCCCGCTCAGATCGTGGCGCCGCTGACCATCTCCCGGGCGATCACGATCTGCTGGATCTGCGACGTGCCCTCGTAGAGGCGGAAGAGCCGCACGTCGCGATAGAAACGCTCGACGGCGTAGTCGGCGATGTAGCCGGCGCCGCCGTGAATCTGGACGGCGCGGTCGGCGACGCGGCCGACCATCTCCGTGGCGAAGAGCTTGCAGCTCGAGGCGAGCATCGTGATGCGCTCGCCGTCGTCGCGGCGGCGGGCGGCGTCGAGCACCATCGAGCGGGCCGCATACGACTCGGTGCGGCTGTCGGCGAGCATCGCCTGCACGAGCTGGTGCTGGGCGATCGGCTTGCCGAACTGCTCCCGCCCCATGGCGAACTCCAGGGCGTCGGCGATGAGCCGCTCCGCCACGCCGACGCAGACTGCGGAGATGTGGAGGCGGCCCCGGTCGAGCACCTTCATCGCCGTCTTGAAGCCCATGCCCTCCCGGGCCGGGCCGCCGATGATCGCCGATGCCGGCACCCGGGCATCGCTGAAGACGACGTCGGCGACGTGGGTGCCCTGCTGGCCCATCTTGCGCTCCGGCTCGCCGATGGCGATGCCGGGGGTGGCTGCCGGCACCAGGAATGCGGTGATGCCTGCCGCTCCCTTCTGGGCGGGATCGGTGCGGGCCATCACGGTGAACACGTCGGCCTCGGGGGCGTTCGTGATGTACCGCTTGGTGCCGTTGAGAACGTACTCGTCGCCGTCGCGGACGGCCGTCGTGCGCAGCGACGCCGCATCGGAACCGGCGTCGGGCTCGGTGAGGGCGAAGGAGCCGACGATCTCCCCGGTGGCCA
>JBFFFX010000306.1:0-3053 GCA_041557775.1 Acidimicrobiia bacterium
CGAGCTCTCAGGAGTCTCAGGAGTGTGATGCGGGCGGGTCGCTCGCCCAGCCGGCCGTCATGGTCGCGCGCCGACGGTGCTCGCCGGGCGACCGTGCGACGGCAGCCGAGCAGCAGCACCGGTGCACGCGACCGGCCGCACTGCGGTGATGGCATGTCGCCGACCTCGGGCTTGGGCGCGCTACGGGCAGGATTCCCCGTTGCGACCGGCGCGGCGAGGCCCATCGCTGCAGCGGTCGAGGTGCGCCCGAGACACCCGTCGGCCGAGTGCCGGGATCTCATGGTCGTCGTTCGTTGTCCCCCAAGACCAAAGCTGGTGGGCGCAGCAGCGCCCGACGGTCGCCTGCCACAGCGTCCTACCAACAGACGCAGAATGGTAGCGGCTGCCCCGGCCATGGCGCGTGGAAGGCGCCCGTTGAGCGGTTGCCCGGCACCGCTGCGCCCCGTAGGGTCACACGGTCCCGAGTCGGAGAGTGACGTGTCGGCACCCGCCAAGAACGACAAGCGTGTGTTGTTCGGCTGGGCGATGTACGACTGGGCCAACTCGGCGTACATCACCGCCGGCGCCCTGATCTTCTCGATCTACTTCGCCGAGACGGTGTTTCCCGAGGAGGGGATTCGGCTCCTCGGCCTCGACCTCGACGGGGAGGCGTTCTGGTCCTTGATCGTGGGGACCGGCGCGATCGTGCTCTTTGTGGTCATGCCCGTGCTCGGAGCGGCCGCGGACTTCTCCAACTCGAAGCGCAAGCTCCTCCAGGTGTTTGCGTTCGGAGGTGCCGGTGCCACGGTGCTCCTCTTTCTGCCGGGTACCGGGGACGTGCCGCTCGCCATCCTGCTCGCCCTCGCCGCACAGTTCGGGTTCGTGGCCGCCAACGTCATGTACGACGGGTTCCTGCCGGAGATCACCACGGAGGATCAACTCGATCGCGTGTCGGCGAGGGGGTTCGCCCTGGGTTACGTCGGCGGCGGCCTCCATCTCGCTTTGTCGCTCGTGCTGCTCTCTTTCTACGACTCCTTCGGCTTCTCCGAGATCGATGCGCAGCGGATCGTCGTCGTGTCGTCGGGCATCTGGTGGGCTGCGTTCGGGATCTTCTCGTTCTCGCGGCTGCGCGATATCGGCGAAGCGTCGGAGCTGCCCCCCGAGTACCAGAACGGGAGCCGGCTCGTCGCCTACGCCCGTCTCGGCGTAGCCCGGACGATCCACACCACGCGCCAGCTGCCTGCCTTTCGGCAGCTGATGCTCTTCCTCCTGGCGTTTCTGATCTACAACGACGGGATCCAGACGATCATCGCCCTGTCGCCGGTCTACGCATCGGAGACCCTCGATCTCTCGTCGCAGACCATCGCCGCCGTCTTCCTCGTGATCCAGATCGTCGCCTTCGGTGGTGCGCTGGCGTTCGGGAGCATCTCGGATCGCCTCGGCACCAAGGGCGCGATCCTCGCCTCGCTGGTGGTATGGGCGGCGCTGACGGTGTTCGGGTACTTCCTTCCGAAGGGCGAGGTTCTCCCGTTCCTCACCTTGGGGATCCTGGTCGGCTTCGTGCTCGGCGGCAGCCAGGCGCTCTCGCGGAGCCTGTACGCCTCGATGATCCCCGAGGAGGCCTCGGCCGAGTTCTTCGGCTTCTTCTCGGTCTTCCGGCGCCTCAGCGCCATCGTCGGTCCCTACCTCTTTGCGCTCATCGACGCCACGACGGGTTCGGCGCGCAACGCCGTTCTCGCGTTCGTCGCATTCTTCGTCATCGGCGCCTACGTACTGTCGAAGGTCGACGTCGAACAGGCGCGCGCCGACAAGGAACGCTGGCGCTTCCACGGCGCGGACGCGGACGTCGAAAGTCTCTGAGTGACGAGTCGCCGCCGCGAGCGGCTATCGTTGAAGCAACGCCGCCGGTGATTCCCTTGATCGTTCCGCTCGAGTGGGCTCGTCGAGCTGTGCGGTCGAGGGGGATTACAGAACGAAAGGCCAAGCTGCCCGAATGAACATCTACGTAGGGAACCTTCCCTTCAGCTTGACGTCCGATGACCTCACGCAGGTCTTCAGCGCGTATGGCCAAGTCGACTCGGCGTCCGTGATCGTCGACCGTGACACCGGGAGATCCCGGGGGTTCGGCTTCGTCGAGATGGGCAACGCCGATGAAGCTCGGCGGGCCATCCAGGAACTCGACGGCTCCGACCTCAATGGCCGGCGGCTGCGGGTGAACGAGGCGCGGCCCCGGCGGTAGCGATGGCGGGATCCGACGACACGTTCCGCGCACAGGGCACCGTGGTCGCCACGCTGCGGAACGCGATGTTCAAGGTACGGCTCGAGTCGGGTCACGAGGTGATCGCGCGCGCCTCGGGCAAGATGCGACAGGGCCGGCTGATTCGGATCATCCCCGGCGACCGGGTCGAGCTCGACATCTCGGCCTACGACCCGACGCGAGGGCGGATCGTCTGGCGATACCGATAGGCGTCGCAGCACCGTGATCCGCCCGGCGGTCACTTCGGTGGCCGCTTTCTACGTCCGGACCGTGCGCTGCTGCGGTGCGGCCTTTGCTGCCGTTGCCCGAGTCGGATCCGGTTGTGCATCACCCGCGGTAGCTTCGGCTCATGCGATACCTCGCCGCTCTCGTGGCTGCCGGCGCCCTCCTGCTTGCGGCCTGTGGGACGAGCGCCGACGACCGGTTGCCCACGGTGGCAGATGCGCCGACGACGGAGACCGCCCCAAGGCCGGAGACGGTGGCACCGCCTCCTCGTCCCTCCGTCCCGGGGACCCGCGGGACCACGACTCAGGTCACCACGACCCTGGACTCCGCAACGACGACGGCCGCGGCGCCGCTCGTTCCGCTCGATGCGCTGCGCCTCGAGCTCGAGATCGTGGCGGACGGCTTTGCGCAGCCCGTCTTCGTCACGGCCCCGTCTGCAGGCGACCGGTTGTTCGTCGTCGATCAGCCCGGCGTGGTGTGGGTGATCGACGGCGGTGACCCGGAGCAGTATCTCGACATCCGCGACCGGACGGTCTTCGGTGGCGAGCAGGGCCTGCTCGGGCTTGCGTTCCCGCCCGACCATGGCGGCACC
>JBFFFX010000307.1:0-3008 GCA_041557775.1 Acidimicrobiia bacterium
AGGGTCTCGCCCTCGATGTAGGGCATGACGTAGAACAGGAACCCGTCGGCCTCGCCGCTGTCGTACAACGGCAGGATGTGGGGGTGCTGCAAGCTCGCGGTGGTCTTGATCTCCTGCACGAAGCGCTCGGCCCCGAGCACGGCGGCGAGCTCCGGCCGCAGCACCTTCACCGCGACCTTGCGGTCGTGCTTCAGGTCTTCCGCCAGATAGACCGTGGCCATGCCGCCTTCGCCGAGGCGGCGCTCGATACGGTAGCGGTCGGCGAGCGCGGTCGAGAGGCGGGACGTGATTTCGGACATAGACCTGTAAAGTGTGAAGGGACGCCGAGCATCGCCAGCGTCACGTGCGACCCCGGCGCGGTGCCCGGTCCAGATTCCCACCGACCGCTGCGTTGAGCTATCGGGCTCAGCGTACGTCAGGGAGTAGACGTCGGCTCGTCGTCGACCGCCGTACTGGTGCGCGGGCGGACGCACCGGCACGCCGTCACTCACCGTTCGTCGGGCTGCGGCAGCTCCTCGGTCCAGTTCTCGACCATGATCAGCTGCGCCTGCTCGCCGCCGACGTCGTCCCCTTGCCGACGGAAGAACAGAAACCGGCTGTCGTCCGCGTCGATGTCGAACTCGGTGTAGTTGTCGAGCGGAAGCGCGACATCCACGCCGATCGCAAACAGGGGCTCGCGACGCAGGATGCTGAAGGACTCCTCGGCGCGGAAGGTCACGGCGACTATCTGGTTCTCGGGCGAGACGTAGAAGAGCCGGTCGCCGGCGCGGGACCACAGCGGGCCGCTCCCGCCACCGGTCGACACCGACCACTTGCCCTGGTCGGCGTCGGGGAACGGGCGAACGTACACCTCGTCGCGACCCGTCTCGTCCGACACGTAGACGAACCATCGGCCGTCCGGCGAAAGCGCAAAGGCGCGTGCCTGGAACCGACCGGTGACCAAGGGGCGCACCGAGTCGGTCCCGGCCCGGATGGCGAAGATGTTGCGGGGCGACTGTGTCGTTCCCCCTTCGCGGAACGCGATCCACTCGCCGTCCGAGGACCACTGCGCCTCCCAGAGCGGCTGCTCTCGATCCAGCACCAGCTCGGCGGTCCCCGTCCCGTCGGCCGACCTGCCGTACACGTTGCTCACGCCGTCGTCGGTGCGACCGGAGATGAAGAGAATGGAACGCCCGTCGGGCGCCCACACCGGTCGCGTATCGATGCTCTCGTCGAAGGTGAGACGCGTGACCGGGCCGCGATCCAGCTCCTTGATCCAGATGTCCTCGCCGGCATCGGTCAGGAGACTCACGGCAAGGCGGCTACCGTCCGGCGAGATGCGCCACCCGGGAGACCCGGCCATCGCGACGGTCCATTCGGGGTCGACGGCAGTGACCTCGCCGTCCATCGAGACCCAGACCGCTTCGAGTTGGGAGAGCGAGCCCGCGCCGGGAATGTACGCCAACTGCCCGGCCGCCGAGATGTCCATGCTGGGCTGAATGCCGAGGTAGACCCCGACCCGTTCGAACACGGGGACGGCAGGCCCCCGCAACTCGCGCGACGGGCCGTGCCACGGAGCGGCGAACACGCCGCCGTCGCGGCGGATCGTGACCAGGTGTCCCGTCGGCAGCGCCCAGCCACGCGCCACGTCCGTCACGATTTGTCGCGCGGTGCCGCTTTCGAGGTCCAGCACCCACAGGTCCTGCACTTGAACGCAGTTGTCACTACAGACCGAGAAGAGCACACCGCCCGGGATGGGTGTGGGGTTGGTGGCGTACCGATCCGGCCGCTCCGACGTCCAGACCCGTGCCGAGACACCGCCCTCCTCCGGCACGACGCGGAGGTGCCATTCGGTTCCGACGTAGACGATGCGGCCATCGTCGAGCCATGCGGTTCCGCCATTCTGATCCTCCGCGGAATCCGCGAGGCTCACCGACGATCCGCCGGCGACGGCGATCTTCCGGATCTCGCCGTTCAGGCGGTACGCGATCCAGCGCCCATCCGGTGAGAGCGCCGGGTCGCGGGCACCCGTGGTGCCCGGGATGGGCACGGGTTCATGGCTGTCGCGATGCTTGACCCAGAGCTGTCCGACCGGCACGCCGGACCCGACATACACCAGCTTCGACCCGTCCGGACTCAGGGCCAGCGTGTTCCAGTCGCCGACCAGAATCGTCGCCTCGTCGTCCGGGAGTGCGAGGCCATAGCGGATCACCGGACGCTCCGGTGCCGGCTGCAAGGCACTCCAGGCCAGCATCGCCGCGATGCCCACAACGAGCCCCGCGGCCGCGCCAATCGCGTACCCACGCCGCGACGCGCTGGGCGCTGCGTGCGGCGCCGCCTCGACCCCGGTCGCGGTAGTGAAGCCCGGCGTCACGAGCGCACTGGCAAAGGCCGCCGCCGACTCGAACCGGTCGGCCGGCAGCTTCTCCAGCGCCTTGGCCACGGCCGCCGCCAAGTGCGGCGGCACCGACTTGCGAATCTTCGTGACGGGATCGGCCGTCTCCGTCACGATCTTCATGATGATCGCCTGGGCCGAGCCCCCGAGATGGGGCGGCTCGCCGGCCAGCATCTCGTACAGCACGCTCGCCAAGGAGTACACATCGCTCCGTGCGCTCAACTCCTTCTCGGCCGTCGCCTGCTCGGGGCTCATGTAGTGCGGCGTGCCCAAACTCATGCCGGTTTCCGTCATCCGCCCACCCGCCGCCGCGCTCACCGCCAGCGCGATCCCGAAGTCCGCCACCATCGGTCGGCCGTTCTGGATGAGGATGTTCTCGGGCTTGATGTCCCGGTGAATCACCCCTTGCTGGTGTGCGAGATGGAGCGCGTCGGCCACCTCGGTCGCGATGCGCACCGCTTCGTCGATCCCGAGCTGGGTCTCCCGGTTCAGCTTGTCACGCAGGGTCTCGCCGTCGATGTAGGGCATGACGTAGAACAGGAACCCGTCGGCCTCGCCCGAATCGTACAGCGGCAGGATGTGCGGGTGGTGGAGGGCCGCCGCGATCTCGATCTCCCGCACGAACCGCTCGGGG
>JBFFFX010000308.1:0-2896 GCA_041557775.1 Acidimicrobiia bacterium
AGGTGCGGCCCAGTTCGATGGCGACGAGGACCTCTTCCTCGGCGGTGAACCCGAGTCCTCCGTACTCCTCGGGAATCGTCATGCCGTAGAGGCCGAGGTGCCGCATCTCCTCGGCGACACTGTCGGGGATGACGTCGGTGCGGGCCACCTCGTCCTCGAGGGGGACGAGCCGCTCGCTGACGAAGCGGCGGACGGTGGCGAGGATGTCGTCGAGAAGCTGCCGGTCGCGAATCATGGGACGAGCCTACGGCCACGCGGCGGTGGCGCGTTGCGTAGCTTGGTCCGCGACGCAACGCGGGAGGGCGATCGTGGCGGATGCACCACGGAACATCGAGATCACCACGCACGACGGGAAGACGATGAACGGCTACGTCGCCCGCCCGGATCCGGACAGGGCAAACGGTGCGGGTGTGCTGGTCCTCCACGAGATCTCGGGGCTCGACCACAACGCACAGCAGAAGGCGGATCGGTTCGCGCTGGACGGCTATGTCGCCCTGGCGCCCGATCTCTACGGCGTGTGCGGGAAGTTCTGTGTCCTGCGGGCATCGATGTGGGGTGGAGCCGGCTCGCCGGTCTACGGCTACCTGGCCGATGCCCGCACGCATCTCCAGGGACTGCTCGGGGAGGGGGGTCGGATCGGCGTCGCCGGTTTCTGCATGGGCGGACGCTTCGCCGTCATGCTGGCCGGCCACGACCCGGAGGTCGCCGCGTCGGCGCCGTACTACGGCATGGTGCCGTGGTTTCCCGATCGCCGGCTCGGTGAGACCTGCCCTGTCTTCGGGCGCTGGGGTGGTCGGGATTGGATGTTCCGTTGGTCGGGCAAGCGCCTGGAGAAGCACCTTGCCGGGATGCCCGAGAGCGACGTGCAGGTCATCTCTGGCGCCGGGCACGGTTTCATGAACCGCACCGCCGGCCAGGCGTTTCCGTACTCGCTCCCGCCGCTGTTCCTCCGCTACGACGAGGCCCATGCCGAGCAGAGTTGGTGCGACATGCGCGACTTCTTCGAGATGCACCTGGTCGGCAATGCGGATTGAGTACCTCTCCGAGCACGTCCGCAAGATGCTTCGCGAGACCGAGGAGCGGAAGCGCCGGGCATCGGAGGATACGAATGCGGCCCGGACGCGAGTGGCGGAGGCCGAGGCGGAGCTGAAGGCTGCCCGGGCACGGCTGCCGTGGTGGCGGCGCCTCATCCCCATCGCGTCGGCAGAGGAGAAGCAGGCGCGCCGCGACCTCGAGAAGGCGCGGCTCGACCTCCAGGCGGCGCGTCTCGGCGAACGTCGGATCGGCCAGGAGATCGAGCAGCAGACGGCCGGCGTGCGCGGCGAGCGGGCGCTGGCGGACGAGCTGCTGGCGACGCTCGACGACGACTGGATTGCGTTTGCGGGCTACTGCAATCGAAGAGGGGAGGCCGACTTCGTCGTGGTCGGGCCCCCCGGAATCTGGGTGGTCGAAGTCAAAAACCGCAACGTCAGGCTCCGGGTCGATGGCGACGATTGGCGGTGGCAGAAGCTGGACAGGATGGGGAACAGCGTCGAGAGGGGTCTCGCCCTCGACAAAGGCAACCGCACCTGGGGTCGACAGGTAGGCGATGTCGCCGACGCGCTGGCCTCGTGGCTCGAGAGCGAGGGACAGCGGGTGCCCATGCGCACGGCCGTCCTGCTGATGCACGAGCGCGCGTCGATCGGCCGCATCCGGGACGCGGGAGTCGACCTCGTGAGCACCGGTTCCCGGAGCCTGCTCCAGGAGATGACCGGTGCGGCCGATGCGGTGGATGCCGGCGCCCGCCGGACGATCGAGAAGCTCATCCGGCGCGACCACGGGTATCACAACGACCGCCCCCAGGAACGCAGCTGACCGAAACGCAGGCCCGGCGCACGGGGAGCGGCGTCGGCAGTGCCGCGCCGCTCCGCCACTTCGGCAAGACGCCCCGCTAGCGTCTCCGGGGAAGCGACTGGGAGAGAGGGCACTTGATCAGCGGACTGATTGCGGCTGCGGCCGTCTTCCTCATCGCGACGTTCCCGGCGACGTGGCTCCTCATGCTGTTTCTCGGCAACGTCGGCGTGCACGTGTCCTATTGGGGCGCGCTGCCGCTCGGCATCCTCGCCTCGGGGCTGCTCGCCGGTTCGTCGACGAGAACGAAGGTGGTCGTGCGCTGACGCCTCCCGCAGGGTGCGGGGCGTCGACGCCGCGAGGTCACCTGCTCATGCCACCGCCGCCGGAGCGGATCGAGCGGCTCATGCCGCCGCCGCCCGAGCGATCGGAGCCACCGGCGATGGCCGCCATGGCAGCCGAGGAGATCCACGTGCCGGCCTTGGGGTGGTCCCAGCCGAGGTCGTCGTAGACGGCGACGACCGCAGCGGAGGTGTCGCTGCCCCATTCGCCGGTCTCGTCGGACGCTTCGGCCCAGTCGAGGTGGCCGGTATCGCTGAGGAAACGCTGCAGGTCGGCGATTTCTCGCTTCTTGCTCTTGCTCGTGATCATGGCCGCCTCTCTCCTCAACAGCCGCGAGCCGGTGAACGGCTCTCCTTCGATTCGGCGGTGGGTACCCGATGCGCGTGCCGCGACCAGGCTTCGCCCGGGCGGGCCGGTCGGTACCGCGACCGCGTTGGCGAGTGTGCCACAGGTCCCCCGCCTGGAGCAAGCATACGGGGCGCATGCGCCTGCTGCTGGCTCTATGTTGGGAGACACCGTCCGGCCGCGGCGGTGCGCCGGGCGCAACCGGCGCAGGCGAGGGGAATGCGAAACCATGGAGTCGTCCGATTCTCGAGCACGCTCGAGCAGTCAGCAGGAAGCGGGCTTGCCTTCCGGGTCCGTCGAACCACTCGCGTCGAGGGTCACGACCGAGTTTTCCGCGACATTCTGATCACCACCTGCGTCGGCAGTCGGCGCATCGTCG
>JBFFFX010000309.1:0-2887 GCA_041557775.1 Acidimicrobiia bacterium
GATCTTCTCGGTACGGCTGCGTAGCCGGGCGATGAACTCCTCGTGGATTCCCCGTTCGACGAAGACGCGGGTGCCGTTGGAACACACCTCGCCCTGGGTGTAGAAGTTGGCGAGCAGCGCGGCGGACACCGCGTCGTCCACGTCCGCGTCGCCGAAGATGATGAGCGGCGACTTGCCGCCGAGTTCGAGCGTGACCTCCTTGAGCGTGGTCGCCGCCGCGGCCATCACCTTCTTGCCGGTTCCGACCTCGCCCGTGAGGGAGACCTTGGCGATGTCGGGATGATGCGTGAGCATCGCCCCGACCCGATGGTCGCCCTGGACGACGTTGAACGCTCCCGGGGGGACGCCTGCCTCGCGGTACACCTCCGCGAGCAACAGTGCTGTGACCGGGGTCAGCTCGGCGGGCTTGAAGACCATCGTGTTGCCGCACGCCAGCGCCGGCGCCGACTTCCACGTCGCGATCTGGATCGGGTAGTTCCACGCCCCAATGCCGGCGCACACCCCGAGCGGCTCGCGCCGGGTGTAGGCGAACGAGCCGCCGAGATCGACGTGCTCACCCTGGATCGTACGGGCGACGCCGGCCAAGAACTCCAACGTATCGGCTGCGTTGTCGACGTCGTATCCCGCTGCTTCGGTGATCGGCTTCCCGGTGTCGAGCACCTCCCAGCGGGCGATCTCGTCGTTGCGCTCCCGCAGCAGCGCGGCAGCCCGGTGCAGGATCCGGGCCCGCTCGGCGCCCGGGAGGGCCGACCACTCGGCAAAGGCGGCTGCGCTCGACGCGACGGCACGGTCGACGTCGGCGGAGGATGCCTGACCGACGCGTGCCAGGACCTCGCCGGTGGCGGGGTTGATCGAGTCGAAGGTCTCGCCCGAGGTGGCGTCGATCCGCTCGCCGTCGATGAAGAGTCCTAGTTCCATCATCAGTGGGTCCGCTCCTCAGTGGTCGTGCTCGAACTGCTGCAAGGTGTCGTCGAGCCGGTGATAGTCGCCGGCGTCCGCGGTGAAGAGAGCCGTCGTGGTGGTGAGTCCCGTCGGGGGATCCAGGGTACCGGCGGCAATGTAGAGCATGTCCGGTCGGTCGGCGCTGCGCCAGAACAGGGTCGAGCCGCAGATACCGCAGAATCCGTACTGCACCTCTTCCGTGGCGTCGAACCAGCGCAACACCTCTCCGGTGATGGCGACCTCGGCGGCGCCGGTCGCGGTCGCCGCCATGAAGTGCCCCGTGTGACGACGGCAGCGAACGCAGTGGCAGTTGACCACGTCGCGCAGCGGCCCTTCGGCCGCATAGCTGACGGCTCCGCACAGGCATTGACCGGATGCCCCGCCCGTCATTCGGCGCGCTCCACCACGACCTCGTACCCGGGTTGCTCGGGCTCGTCGTCGACCATCTCCGGAGGGAACCCGGGAGCCAGGATCTGGGTGCCGACCTGATCCTCGAGACGGCGGATGATGTTGGGCGACCACTCGCGATCGCCGTAGCGCTCCCGGCCGTCCTCGAATATCTGGAGCAGAAGGGGTGAGAGCTCGAGCTCGACGCCGGCGCGATCCGCCACCCGCTGGAAGAGAGACATGTCCTTGACGACGAGGTCCATCGTGAAGTTGATGTTGCGACTTCCGTTCAGGATCACCTGGCTCTCGGTCTCGTGCACGAACGAGTTGCCCGACGAGATCCGGATCGCCTCGTAGGTGGTGGTGAGGTCCATGCCGGCCTGCTGGGCCGTGACGAGCGCTTCTGAGAGCGACACGAGGTTCGCGGATGCCAGGTAGTTGGTGACGACCTTGAGAATCGAGGCGGAGCCGAGCGGGCCGGTGTGCAGGATCTGGCGGCCCATCGCGGAAAGGAGCGGGAGCATGCGATCGAACGTCCCCCGACCGCATCCGGCGAAGATCGCGATGTTGCCGGTGGCGGCGCGGTGGCAACCGCCGGACACGGGACAGTCGACGGCGGACGCACCCGTGGCGCCGACCAGCCGTCCCAGGCGGCGCACCTCGTCTTCGTCGGTGGTGCTCATCTCCGCCCAGATCTTGCCGGGGGACAGGCCGGCGAGCACGCCGTCGGCGGCCTCCAGCACGGCGGCCGAAGCGGCGGGACTTGGCAGGCAGGTGATCACGACGTCACAGGCCCGGGCGAGGGCCTTGGGGGTCGTCCCCGCCGCGGCGCCGGCATCGAGCAGCGGCTGCATCGCGGCGGGGTCGAGATCGAGCACGGTCACATCGAACCCGTTGCGCACCAGGCTCATGGACAACTTGCCGCCCACGTTGCCGAGGCCGATGAAGCCCACCTTGGTCATGCCGTCACCTCCACTCGATCATCTGGTGCGGCGAGCCTACCGAGCAGCGCGAGCCCGATGCCGCAGGCTGGTAGCGTCCGCGTCGTGAGAGCAGCCGTCACGAGGAGCTTCGGTCACCCGCTCACGGTCGAGCCGCTCACGCTCGACGCCCCGCAGGCACACGAGGTGCGAGTGCAGGTCGCCGCGGTCGCCATCTGCGGGTCCGATGTCCACGCGGCCGACGGCGCCTGGGGTGGCGACCTTCCCGCCGTCTACGGGCATGAGGCGGCGGGCGTCGTCGCCGAGCTCGGACCGGACGCCTCCGGAGTCGAGGTAGGCGATCACGTCGTCGTGTCGTTGCTCCGCACCTGCGGCGTGTGCTTCTACTGCAGCCGCGAGCTGACCCACCACTGCGAAGCGACGTTTGCACTCAACCGCGGGTCGCGCCTGCGTGACGATTCTGGGCGGCCGGTGGTGCAAGGCATCGGCGTCGCCGCATTTGCCGAGGAGGTCGTGGTCCACGAGTCCCAGCTCGCACCGATTCCGCGGTCGATCCCGCTCGACGCCGCGTCGCTGCTCGCCTGCGGGGTGCCCACCGGATACGGCGCCGTCGTCAA
>JBFFFX010000310.1:0-2882 GCA_041557775.1 Acidimicrobiia bacterium
CAGCGGTCGCCCGGGCTCCGTCCACGCGTAGGAGACCTCGAGCACATTGGTGCTGCGCGCCATCTCGTGGGAGGCAAGGCAGGGGGCGAGGCCGTTGGCGACGTTGGCGCCGACCAGCAGCGTGCGGCGGCGTTCGGCGAAGGCGTCCCCGAGCGCCGTGACCTCATCGTCGCCGTCGTGCCACAACACGCAGGAGATGCCGGCATCGAGCGCTGCGCGCACCTGGTGGAGAGGATCATCGATGTCGTCGGTGACGAGAACGTCGTACGCCGACAGATCGAGCACCGGTTCCAGTCGGGCATCGGTTGCCCGGCTCGGACGCTTGCCGACGACTCCCAGGGCGATCAAGCGGTGTTCGCCGAGGAGGATTCTGCCTCCGCGAAGCCCGACCTCGCCCACCTGGTGGATGGCAATCCGCACGTTCAGCGGTGGGAGTGGCGGTGCACCGCCGGATGCCAGGTGCCGCGGGCGGACGGCGGTCTCACCGGACGGCGAAGGAACGCCACGATGCCGGCGGCGAGCACGGCGAGCGCCAGGAAGCGGGCGCGACGATTCATGCCGTCAGCGTAGCGCCTCGGCCCCGTCCGGCTAACCTGGGCGTTCGTCCCGCGACCCGAGTCGCGGCACCATTCGAGAGCGAAGTCCGGTGCGAATCCGGCGCTGTCCCGCAACTGTGATGCCCCGAGCCCGGGGATCAGCCAGGTCGCCTCCTCGGAGGGTGGTGGACGTTGCTCTCGGAGGAGGGGCGCGGCCACGCAGCAGACTCCTCCAGAGAGAGGAGTCTTTCGTGCAACGTTCGTTGTCCCTTTTGGTGTGTGCCGCTGCGCTCTTCGCCGGTTCGTGTGGCGGGACCGAGTCCGATGCCGGCACGGCGCCCGCGTCCACGACGGCCGCACCGGCGACCTCCATCGCCGGCACGTCGACCACGGTCCCAGCCGACGACGCTTTCCCGGTGGTCGTGGCTTCCGATGCAGGGGAGGCGACGCTGCCCGCCGCACCGGCTCGAATCGTCGCCCTGTCGGCAACGCACGTGGAGATGCTCTTCGCGATCGGAGCCGGTCAGCAGGTCGCCGCCGGTGACCTCTTTTCCAATCACCCGCAAGAAGCGGAGTCACTGGAGAAGCTGGACTCGTTCAACCTCAGCGCCGAAGCCGTCGTCGCGCTCGATCCGGATCTCGTGATCCTCACCTTCGATCCGGTCGACGCCGTCGACGCGTTCGCCGCCGTGGGCATTCCCACCCTGCTGCTCGGTACCGCAACGACCTTGGACGCCGTCTACGAGCAGATCCTGGTGCTCGGCACGGCTACGGGCCACCGCACCGAAGCAGAGGGGCTGGTGGCTTCGATGCAACGCGAGATCGAGGAGATCGTCGCCACGGTCGGCGACGCGGGAGCCGGCCTGACGTACTACCACGAGACCGATCCGTTCAGCTACTACACCCCGAATTCGAAGTCGTTCATCGGCCAGCTCTACGCCCTGCTCGGCATGGAGAACATCGCCGACGAGGCGCCCGACGAATTTGGCAGCGGCTTCCCCCAACTCAGCCCCGAGTACATCGTGGCGGCGGATCCGGACATCATCTTCCTCGCCTCGGCGGGGGAGACGGCGGAGACGCTGGCGGCGCGAGACGGCTGGTCGACGATGTCGGCGATCGGCGCCGGCAACGTGCATGTTCTCGATCCTGATGTGGCCTCCCGGTGGGGACCGCGAATCGTGGAGTTGGTGGCTTCCGTTGCGGATGGTGTGATCAGCCCATGATCGACGTGGCCGCGGCCGGACGTCGCCGCATGCGACTTCGGCCCGCCGTGGCCGTCGCGGCGTGTGCCGTGGCCGCGGCCGCCGCTGCACTGGTCGTCGGTCCCGCAGGCATCCCGATCCGCGGTGTGGTGCTGGAGCTCCTCGACCGGGTGCCGTTCGTCGCCGCCGAATCCGGCTTGACCGACCGGCAGGCTGCCGTCGTCTGGCAGCTGCGCGTGCCCCGCGTGGTCCTCGGTACGCTCGTCGGAGGGGCACTCTCGATCGCCGGCGGCGCCTATCAAGGTGTGTTCCGCAACCCCTTGGCGGATCCGTATCTTCTCGGCGTGGCGGCAGGTGCGGGCCTCGGGGCCACGGTGGCGATCGTGGCGGGTGTCGCCGGTACCTCGGTGGTCCTGCCCCTGGCGGCGTTTGCCGGTGGTGGCGTTGCGGTGTTGATCACGTACGCCCTGGCCCGCCTCGGCGGCTCGGTGCGGACGACCTCGACGCTCGTCCTCGCCGGCGTCGCCGTCGCGTCCTTCTTCACGGCGGTGCAGACGTTCGCTCAGCAGCTGGCGTCCGATACGGTCCGCGAGGTCTTTGCCTGGATTCTCGGAAGGCTGACGACCGCAGGATGGGACGACATCCGGCTCGTCCTCCCGTTCCTGCTGGTGTCGATCGCGGTGCTTGTGGCCCACCGCCGCCATCTCGACGTACTGGCGGTGGGGGAGACGGAGGCCGCCACGCTGGGCGTGAACGTCGCCCACGTGCGTTTCTGGGTCGTGCTCGCGGCGACGTTGGCGACGGCGGCGGCGGTCGCCGTCGCCGGCCTCATCGGCTTTGTGGGGATCATCGTTCCGCACACTGTTCGGCTCATTGCAGGTACCTCGTACCGCGCGATCCTGCCCCTGTCACTGCTCGGGGGAGCGGCGTTCATGCTCGTCGCCGACATCGTGGCGCGCACGATTCTCACGCCGTCCGAGCTGCCGATCGGCGTGGTGACCGCATTCGTCGGGGCTCCGTTCTTCGCCTCGATTCTGGCTCGGTCGGGGAGGAGTGCATGAGCGGCATCGTGTTTGCCGGCGTCAGCGCCGGGTATCGAGGGACGGACGTGTTGCGCGGCGTCGATCTCGAGGTGGGCGCCGGA
>JBFFFX010000311.1:0-2865 GCA_041557775.1 Acidimicrobiia bacterium
GGCGGCCGCGGCGGCGAGCGCCGTGAACAGCACGCGTCGCTTCATCGCTCGTGGCCTCCTGGGCAGCTTTCGTTACGGTGCGGCACGTTAGCGCCTCGGCTGTGACGCTTGCGACCGGCGCTGAGATGCGATGTCCCGGGGTAGTGTCGCGGCATGGATTTCGCGAGGTATCTGGCGGCGATTCGCGCCGACGGCGAACGTCTCGCCGCGGCGGCGGAGCTGGGCCTCGATGCCGCGGTGCCGTCGTGCCCGGGGTGGACCGTCGCCGATCTCGTTGCCCACACCGGCGTCGTGCACCGGCACAAGGAACAGATCGTGCGCGAGGGTTGGCAGGACGGCGAGCCGGGGCCGGTGGCCGCTCCGAGCGACGATCTGCTCGCCTGGTACCGCCAGGGCCTGAGGGAGCTGCTCGACACGCTGGATGCCCACGATCCGTCCGAGCGGGTCGCATCGTGGTATCCGGACGATCAGTCGGTGGGCTTCTGGTACCGGCGGATGGCGGCGGAGACGGTGGTGCATCGCATCGACGCCGAGCTGGCCCACGGCGCCGTCACGCCGGTCGCGGCGGAGCTGGCGATCGACGCCATCGACGAGGTCCTGACCGTCTTCATGGCCGGCTATCCGGACTGGTCCCGTGTGGCGCATTCCGGGAACACGATGCGCATCGAGACCCTCGACGGCGATGAATCGTGGACGGTGGAGTTCGTGACGTTCGAGGGGACCTCGCCCGTCACCGGGACGACGTATGCGAAGGAGCCCTCGATCGTGTTCTCCGACGACCCCGTACCGAGTACCCGGGTGACGGGCACCGCCGAGGACGTGCTCTTGTACCTCTGGGGCCGGCGGTCGGGTGACGGCCTGCAGATCACCGGTGACCGGGGCCTGCTCGGTGACTTGCGGCGCATCGCCGCCGATGTCACGTAATGAGCTTCCACCCCCATGTGACCAGCGAGATCGGGCGGCTGCGCACCGTCATGGTCCACCGTCCCGGGCTGGAGATCGCCCGCATCACGCCGGAGAACAAGGAGGCCCTCCTCTTCGACGACCTGTTGTGGCTGGAGCGGGCGCAGGAGGAGCACGATCGCTTCGTCGCCGAGATGGAGAGCCGGGGCACCGAAGTCCTGTACTTCGAGGAGTTGCTGCGTGAGGTGTTGGAGAGCTCCGAGGTCCGCCGCGAGCTGATCCAGGAGGTGTTCACCCCGGCCCAGTGCGGTCCCCGGGTCGCCGAGCGGCTCTCCGCAGCGCTCATGGAGGCGCCGACGCCGCTGCTCGTGGATGTCCTCCTGGGGGGTCTGCTCGAACGCGAGCTCGAGGCGTGGGGCGTCGGTCACCTCTTTGCCGACCTCGTCGCCGACCGGTTCCACTACGTGTTGCGCCCGCTGCCGAACCTGCTGTTCATGCGGGACAACGCGGCGTGGATCAACGACGGTCTCAGCCTCAGCGTGCTCGCCACTCCGGCACGGGCGCGCGAGTCCTCGTACATGCGGGCGATCTACCGGCACCACCCCCGGTTTGCGGAGGCGTCGTTCCCGGTGTGGTTCGGGAAGGAGCCCGGGGACCGGTACCCGGCCAGCATCGAGGGAGGCGACATCCTGGTCCTCGCCGAGGACACGGTGATGATCGGCCTCGGCGAGCGCACCACCCCTGCCGCCGTCGAGCTCATGGCGCGGCGGCTCTTCGCCGCGGGAACGGTCCGGCGGGTGATCGTCGTGCACCTTCGTCATGATCGATCCGTGATGCACCTCGACACGGTCTTCACGATGGTCGACGTCAACAAGTTCAACGTCTTCCCGGGCTTGCTGGAGAGCGTCGACGTGCACGTCATCACCCCGGGAAACGGACACGGCCTCCGCGTCGACCACGCCCGCGACCTCGCGGCCGCGTTGACGGCTGCGCTCGACGGCGGCGATCTCGAGATGATTCCGACGGGTGGCGATGCCATCGGCCGGCTGCGCGAGCAGTGGGACGACGGCAACAACACGCTGGCCCTGGAGCCCGGTGTCGTCGTCGCCTACCGGCGCAACCAGGAGACCAATCGTCGTCTCGTGGAGGCCGGCGTGGAGGTCATCGAGCTGGACGCCTCCGAGCTGTGCCGGGGGCGCGGCGGGTCGCGGTGCATGACCCAGCCGATCGTGCGAGACCCGCTGTGACCCGTTCCCGGCGCAAACCTTGCGGCAGGGCGCAGCCGAGGCGTGCTCGACCCGCACCATCACCGATAGCCTGCGCCTCATGGAAGAGGTGACCGTCGGAACCTATTTGCGGCGCGGCGAAGCGGAGATCGTCCGGGCCCGCCTCGCCGCCGAGGGGATCGACGCTCGCGTCGTCGCCGATGACGAGGGCGGCTTGAACCCGGGCTTCTTCGCCGAGTACGCCGTCCGCCTCGTGGTGCTCGCCTCGGATCGGGAGGCTGCGCTGGCCGTGCTCGATCCGGATACACAGCCGTGATCGAGTTGCCACGCCAGATCCACGACGCGGTGCTGGCACATGCGGTGTACTGCGCTCCCCACGAGGCGTGCGGGCTGCTCGGCGTGGACGACGCCGGAGCCGTCCGCATGGCCTACTGCCTGACCAACGCCGACGCGTCGCCCACGCGGTTCACGGTGGCGCCGGAGGAGCATTTCGGTGCGCTCCGCCACGCCGAGCGCCGGGGCTGGACCCTGGGCGGGGTGTTCCACTCGCACCCGGACGCCGCGGCGTACCCCTCCGCCACCGACGTCGCTGGGGCGCTCGAGCCCGAGTGGCTTCACCTCATCGTCGGCCCACTCCGCGATCCCGTGCTGCGGGCGTTCCGCATCGTGCCGCCGCAGATCACCGAGGTCGTGATCGAGCTGGTGTGATCCCAGGTAGCCTGCGGCCCATGGTTCA
>JBFFFX010000312.1:0-2862 GCA_041557775.1 Acidimicrobiia bacterium
CCGCAGGCATGGCCAACCTCGGGTAGGGCGTCGTACTCGGCGCAGATGACCACCTCGGGCCCGGTGTCGCCGATGCGGGCGTCGAAGGCCGTGTCGAGGCCCCATGCCGGGTAGTCGACGGCGAAGCCGCTGCCGCGCAGGAACTCGACGAGACGGGCCGACGACTCCCGTTCCTCGTAGGCGATCTCGGGGTTGTGGTACATCCACTTCGAGATCTCGCGCAGCTCGCCCTCGTGGGCGTCGAATGTGTTGGCGGCCGACTGTTTGCGGGGATTGTCCATCTCGCGTCCTTGGTTGTCGGGGGCGTCGAGCGGGAGGCTAGGCCGGTGGCTCGTGGGCGGGCGAGGGCGCACCACCACAGTTCCCTCAGCGGTCGGCGAACTCCTTGTAGGCCTGCCAGGCGCGCGGGCCGTAGATCGTGGCGGGACCGCCGCCCATCTGGATGTTCACGCCGATCGTCTCCGCCACCTCCTCGGGCGTAGCCCCGGCGCGGGCGGCGCCCCGGGCGTGGGAGGCGATACAGCCGTCGCAGTGGTCGTGAATGGCGATCGCCAAGGCGATCAGCTCCTTCGTCTTGCTCGAGAGCGCTCCTTCGGCGAACGCGGCGCCGTGCATGTGGGCGAATCCGGCGTACACCTCGCCGACGTGCTCGCGCAGCTCGCGCGTCTCCTGGTGAATGGACTTGAGCAGGTCGCGGTACTCACCCATGTCTCGGTCTCCTCGCAAGAAGGGTGCAAATGTGCGGACAAATTGTACGAGGTCGCGAGGCCCCCAGGAAAGGGCCCGATCGTCCCTCGTACACCGGCCGCGTGGCTTGTGGAGTTCGTCGCTCCGCAACTCCGATAGTCTGCGTCCATGCTTGCCGGCATCTCCTATCCCCCAATCCCCATCTTCGAACTCGGGCCGCTCAACCTGTCGCTCCATGGGCTCTTCGCGGGCCTCGGCTTTCTGGCCGGTGCGGCGCTCATGGTTCGCGAGGCGCGCCGCCGCGGCTTCGATGCCGACAAAATCACCTCGGTGCTGACGTGGGCGCTGGTGGCATCGATCTTGGGGGCGAGGTTCTTCACGGTTCCGGGCCAGCTCCTCACCAGCTCGAGCTACGGCTTCAGCGACGCCATCAGCTTGACCGGCGACTACAGCATCCTCGGCGGCTACGCCGGGGGCATCCTGGTCGGCGCCTGGCGGATGCGCATGCTGCGGTTGCGGGTG
Source organism: Acidimicrobiia bacterium (assembly GCA_041557775.1). Classification (GTDB taxonomy): domain Bacteria; phylum Actinomycetota; class Acidimicrobiia; order Spongiisociales; family UBA5794; genus DATHZQ01. The sequence continues at coordinate 1,210 of JBFFFX010000312.1, forward strand.
CCGGTGACGCTCGACATGGCCGCGGCAGGCCTGGCGATCGGGGCCGTCGTCGGCCGCATCGGCGATCTGGCGATCGTCGAGCACCTCGGCGGTGCGACGAGTTTCTTCCTGGGCTACACCGTCGAACCCGGCTACGAGCTCTCGCCGCAGCACCGCGTCCTCCAGAACCTCTGCGACACGGAAGGTCTGTGCGGCACGTTCCACCACACGGCGTTGTACGACATGCTCGGAGCGGCCGCCCTCCTCGGCGTGATCTACTGGCTGCGTCGGCGGTGGACCACCCGCCGCTACGGCCAGCTCTTCTCGATCTGGGTGATCTGGTACGGGCTGCAGCGGTTCGTCATCGATTTCACGCGGCTCGGCGCCGCCCGCGACGGGTGGGAGATCGAAGGGGGGAGGGTCGTCGACAACATCATCGCCGACTCGGTGCTCGGCCCGCTCACCGGTAGCCAGTGGGGCGCACTCGGCGGGGCGCTGCTCGGGGTGCTGCTGCTCCTCTGGTGGCGGCGGATGCCGGCGGTCACGGACGGACAAGATGACGTGTACCGCGCCGAGGCGGAGGGACCGCCGGCCGGGCCGGCCCTGTCCGAGGACGATGCCGATGTGATGACCGAGACGGCGATGTCCGAGGAGGGCGCCGGCGCCGAGACACCGGCCGAGGGAAGTGACGCGGACGGGACCGCCGCCGGAGAGGCCGCCGCCGCGGAGTGATCTGCCCGCCGGGGAATGGCTGCGGCCCTCTCCCCGGAGGAAGAGGGCCGCAGGTTCGTCGGCTGAGTTTCCCGATCAGCCCTGTGCGTCGTCTCCCGAGTCGTGGAAGATCTCACCGATGGCACCGATCGAGCTGAGGATGCCGCTCATCTCGACCGGGAGGAAGATCTTCGTGGCCTTCCCGTCGGCAATATTCTGCAGCGCCTCGAGATAGCGAATGGCGATCAGGTCCGGGGTCGGGTCGCCGGTGTGGATGGCGCCGTAGACCCGCTCGATGGCCCGGCCTTCGCCCTCGGCCACCGTCTCCTTCTGGAAGCGCTCGGCTTCGGCCACCTGCTTGATGGCCTCCGCCTGGCCTTCCGCCTCGAGGATGCGGGACTGCTTGACGCCCTCGGCCTTGAGGATCTCCGACCGCTTGAGACCCTCGGCCTCGGTGACGACGGCACGCCGGTCCCGCTCCGCCTTCATCTGCCGGTGCATGGCGTCCGTGACATCGGGCGGCGGGTCGATCCGCTGGATCTCGACGCGCACGACCTTGGTGCCCCACACGTCGGTGGCTTCGTCGAGGATGTCCCGCAACTGGGCGTTGATCGTCTCACGCGACGTCAGCGCAGCGTCGAGGTCGAGGTCGCCGACGACGTTACGCAAGTTGGTCTGTGCCAGCTTCGTCGCGGCGAGCACGAAGTTCTGGACGTTGTACTCCAGCTTCACCGGGTCGGTGGCCTGGTAGTAGACGACGGCGTCCACCGTGACGACCACGTTGTCCTTGGTGATGACCTCCTGCGGGGGAACGTCCACCACGATCTCCCGCATGTCGACACGGCGCATCCGGTCGATGAACGGCACGATCAGGTGGAGACCCGGATCTCTCGTGTTCCGGTACTTGCCGAACCGCTCGACCAGGCCTTGTTCGAACTGCTTGACGATCTTCAGACCGAGTGC
>JBFFFX010000313.1:0-2853 GCA_041557775.1 Acidimicrobiia bacterium
GAGGGGACCCCGGAGCTTCAGGTCCAGCTCCAGTGCCTGGGAGAAGGACCGGACTGCCGCTCGGTTGGCATAGGCACCCAGCGCCTGATCGCCTGCCAGACTCAGGTACTTGATGGCCTTTCGCGGCACGTCGCCCTTCAGCCACGGAAGGACCTCTGCCGGCAACGCACCGTGGAAGCCGACGCCGAACAGCGCGTCGATCACGAGGTCCGCAGGCTCGGGACTCGGGCTCAGCGGCTGCACCGCAACACCCGCACTCTCGGCGGCGCGGCGCGCTCGTGCTGCGGCGGTGCCGGGCCGTGGGTCGCCGAGGGCGCATACGCGGACCGAGACCCCGCGCCGAGCGAGATGGCGAGCTGCGACGTACCCATCGCCCCCGTTGTTTCCCGGGCCGGCCAGCACCACCACCGAGCGGCCGTAGCCCGCACCCATGCGCACTGCGGCGAGGTGGACGCCGTGACCGGCTCGCTCCATGAGCGTATCGATGCGCTCGGCGGCGGCCGCGTCGAGCCTGCCCGACTCTGCGGGGGTGATGACGAGCTTCATCGTCGGAGGCCGTACGCCATGGGCGACCGATGGTACTCAGCGGGGAGGGTGATGCCCGCTGCGAGGGTGCGGCAAACGCGCCAACGGCACCCGTTGGGCAACGTTGATAGCCCGTCGTCAACGCAGTTTGCCGCCGTCACGAGTGCGCCACGCCATTTTTCCGCACCTGCTAGTCGCGAAACGACATGGCGAAGACCATCGCCTGGTCGTTGGTGTGGGTGATGGTGACGAGCACGCGGGTGACGCCGATCATGTCGGCGCGACGCTGCGCGGTGCCGCTGAGCTTCACCTGCGGGGCGCCGCCACCCGTGATCTCGATGTCTCTCCAGTGGATGCGCCGCCACCCCGCCCCGAGGCTCTTCATGACGGCCTCCTTCCCGGCGAACCGGGCGGCGAGCCGAGCGGAGGGATCCACGTAACGATGGGCGTACTCCCACTCGTGGTCGGTGAAGCAGCGCTGGTGGAACCGATCCCCGTACTTGCGGAGCAGATGCCGCACGCGCGGCACCTCGGCGAGATCGATTCCCAGACCGGCGACGTCCATGGGGACGCACCGTAGCCTGAACGAGCCGGCGCCTGCTGCTGGATCGCGGCTTTGCGGGGCGCGGGTGGATCTCGAGAATGGACCGGCAAACGCACGGAGCAGGTCGTCGCGGCGACGACGTGCTCCGGGTGACCTTGGAGGGAGGAACCCCATGTCGCAACCCGCCCACGTGTACCAGTCGTACCTCCGCTGCAACCCAGCCGAAGCGTGGAACGCGCTCGTCGACGGTGACTTCACGGTGCAGTACTTCTACGGCACCCGGGTGGAGTCCACGTGGGAGCCGGGCGCCGAGTTCGCCTACACCGGCGGCGACGCGACCATCGTCGCCGACGGAGAGGTCATCGCCATCGAGCACGGTCGCCGCCTCGAGATGATGTTCCACGCCCGGTGGGATGCCGAATTGGAGGCTGAAGGCCCCGTGCGCGAGGTCTGGCTGGTCGAAGACGCCGGCGGCATGACCAAGCTCACCGTCGAGCTCTACGACGTCGCGGCGGACTCGAAGACGCTCACCGAATTCGTCCATGGATTGGCCTTCATCGTGTCTGGAATGAAGACGCTGCTCGAGACGGGTTCACCCCTCACGGCGGCCGGCTGACTCGGGGGACGGACGCAAGCCGGGCCGGGGGGACCTGTGCAGAGGTCCCCCCACCCGCAATCACTCGACCGTGACCGACTTCGCCAGATTGCGCGGTTGATCGATGTCGTGGCCGCGCAGCCGCGCCACGTGGTAGGCGAGGAGCTGCAACGGGAGGATCGATGCGACCGGGCTGAGGAGATCGTCGATCCGCGGAATGCGGAGCACCGCATCGGCGAACTCGCCGATAGACGCATCGTCCTCGTAGGCAACGGCCAGCACATTGGCGCCGCGAGCCCGCACCTCCTGCACCGCCGACATCGTCTTGTCGTAGATCGCACCCTGGGTGAGGACCACGATGACGGGAGTGCCCTGGGTGACCAACGCGAGCGTGCCGTGCTTCAACTCCCCCGCCGGCATCGCCTCGGAGTGCAGATAGCTGATCTCCTTGAGCTTGAGCGAGCCCTCCATCGCCACCGCGTAATCGAGACCGCGGCCGATGAAGTAGACGTCCTGTGCATCGACGATTCTCGCCGCCGCATCGATGATCTCCTGCTCCCGCTCGAGCACCGAGTCCAGGTGCGCGGGCAGCACGTGAAGCCCGTGGGAGACCTGCTGCGCCAAGTCCTCGTCCACGACACCGCGAGCCTTCCCGATGCGCAGCGCCAGCAGGTACTGCCCGATGAGCATCGCCAGATAGGCCTTGGTGGATGCGACGGAGATCTCCGGCCCCGCCCTCGTGTAGAGGATGTCGTCGGCCTCGCGGCTCAGCGTCGATCCGACCACGTTGGTCAACGCCAGGAGTCGCGAGCCCCGGTCGCGAGCCAACCGTGCCGCGGCCAGGGTGTCCGCCGTCTCCCCCGACTGGCTGATGGCGATCGTGAGGCTCGAGGGGGCGACCAACGGGTCGGCGTAGCGCATCTCATGGGCGTACTCGACGAACGTCGGAATCCGCAGAATGCGCTGGAAGATCTCCCGGCCGACGAGTCCGGCGTGGTACGCCGTTCCACAGGCCGTGATCCAGATCCGATCGATGGCGCGGGCGAATCCGTCGTCGAAGCCGACATCTTCGAGCCGGACGACACCATCGCCGTCGAGCCGGCCGCCAACGGTCTCGGTGACCACGGTGGGCTGCTCGTGGATCTCCTTGAGCATGAAGTGGTCGTACCCGCCCTTCTCCGCCTGCTCA
>JBFFFX010000314.1:0-2807 GCA_041557775.1 Acidimicrobiia bacterium
AGATCGGTGTGCATGGGCGGGAGCGTACCTGGTACGTTCGGCGCAGCGTTCGGAGGAGTCGCACGTGAACATGCCCGATCTGGAGCCGGGGCTCAGTGCAACGTTGACGCGGCGCGTCGAGGAACGCGACGGCGCCACCGCCCTCGGCTCCGGCGACGTCCCGGTCCTCGGCACGCCCCGGCTCGTCGCTCTCGCCGAAGAAGCGACCGTTGCGGCAGTGGCGCCGGCCCTCGGGCCCACGGAGACCTCCGTCGGCGTTCGGGTGGAGATCGATCACCTGCGGGCGACACCGATCGGTGACACGGTGACGGTCGATGCGATGCTCAGCCGCGTCGACGGCCGCCGCCTGACGTTCGAGGTCGGTGCGACCGACTCCGAGGGCAGTGTCGGGCGCGGCACGGTCGTCCGGGTCGTCGTCGATCGAGAGCGCTTCCTCGCCGGTCTCGGCGGGCCCTCCTATTCGGCGTAGGCTGGCGCCAGCCGGCAGACGGGAGGACCGCCAGTGGAGAAGCACTACGTCGAGGTGAACGGGCGGCGCATGGCGTACGTCGACGTCGGGGAGGGTGACCCAATCGTCTTCCTCCACGGCAACCCGACCTCGTCGTACCTGTGGCGCGACATCATCCCCCACGTGTCGCACCTGGGCCGCTGCCTCGCCCCCGACCTCATCGGCATGGGCGACTCCGACAAGCTGTCCGAGCCCGGTCCGGGGAGCTACCGCTTCGTCGAGCACCGCGACTACCTCGATGCGCTGCTCGCACAGCTCGGCGTCACCGACAACGTCACGTTCGTGATCCACGACTGGGGCTCGGCGCTCGGGTTCGATTGGGCCAACCGCCATCGCGACGCGGTGAGGGGCCTGGTGTACATGGAGGCGATCGTCCGTCCGGTGACCTGGGACGAGTGGCCGGACGCGGCACGGAAGATCTTCCAGGCGATGCGCTCGCCGGCCGGCGAGGAGATCGTGCTGGAGAAGAACGTGTTCGTCGAGCGCATCCTCCCGTCTTCGATCATCCGCGATCTCGCCGACGATGAGATGGCCGAGTACCGGCGGCCGTTCACGGAGCCCGGCGAGGCGCGCCGCCCCACGCTGACGTGGCCGCGGCAGATCCCGCTGGAAGGCGAGCCTGCGGATGTCGTCGAGATCGTTTCCGCCTACGGCTCGTGGCTGGAGGGCAGCGACGTTCCCAAGCTGTTCGTGAATGCGGACCCCGGCACGATCCTCACCGGTCCGCAGCGGGAGTACTGCCGGACGTGGCCGAACCAGACCGAGGTCACCGTGCCCGGCATCCACTTCATCCAGGAGGACTCGGCCGCGGCCATCGGCGCGGCCATCGCCGCGTGGTACCCCACCACCTGACGGTGCGGCCTTCCCGGCGGGTGCGAGGTGGGTGACCCGGCGGCCGCCGCCGCGGCGGTCGAGCGCGCCCACCTGCAGCGGCGGGCGCTGCGCCTCGAGTACGCCACGATCGCATGGAATGTCGGCGAGGCGTTCCTCACCATCGGGCTCGGGATCGCCGCCGCGTCGCTGGCCCTCATCGGATTCGGCATCGACTCGATCGTCGAGGTGTTCGCCTCCTCCGTGGTCGTCTGGCACCTGCGTCCCGGGCACGAGGTCGACCACCCCGGCAGAACGCAGCGCGCGCTGCGCCTCACGGCAATGGCGTTCGTCGCACTGGCCGTCGTGCTCGCCATCGCCGCGGTCAACGACCTGGTGAGCGGCCGGCGCGCCGGCGAGTCGCCGTGGGGCATCGCCTACCTGGCGGTCACCGCCGTCGTGATGCTGAGCCTGGCGGTGGTGAAGCGCCGCACGGCGATTCAACTCGACTCGGCGCCGCTGCGGTCGGAGGCCACGATGACCTTCCTCGACGGCGTGCTGGCGACAGCGACGCTGGCCGGCTTGGCGTTGAACGCCGCCGCCGGCTGGTGGTGGGCCGATCCCGCCGCGGCGCTGATCGTGGCCGTCGCCGCCGCCAACGAAGCACGGGAGATCTGGGAGGAAGCCGCCGAGCTGGCTTGAGACCCGGGTTCCACGATCCTGCAGCGGGGCAGTCGCCGTGGCTACTCTCCGGCGCGTTCCCAGGGACCCAGAGGAGGCTCCACCGATATGATCGAGAACGCGATCCGCGCTGCCCGGCTCGATGTCGACTTCTACAACACCGTCGAGAATGACGCGTCCTACACCGGCCAGGCGGGTCTCCTCGTCGCCGTCGTCGGTCTCCTCACCGGGATCGGGAACTCGTTCCTTGTCAAGGGCTTGTGGCTCCCCATCATCTGGGGCGTCGTCGCCGCTCTGATCGGCTGGGTGATCTGGTCATTCGTCACCGACTACGTGGGGCGCACGTTCTTCGACGGCGAGTCCGACTTCGGTCAGATGCAGCGAGTGCTCGGCTATGCCCAGGCGCCGATGGCGATCGGCGTCATCCCGGCGTTGAGCTTTGCCGGCGCCATCTGGGCGCTCGTCGCCGCAGTGGTGGCGGTGCGGGAGGGTCACGACTTCACCACCGGGAAGGCCATCGGCACGGTTGTCATCGGCTGGATCGTCTACTTCGTCGCCATGGGCATTGTCTACTCGATCCTGCGGTAGCCGCGACGTCGAGGTGGGCGGGGCGGCGGCTCGGCTGTGCCTCGCCTGACCCCCCTCGCCTCGCTGCGCTCTGCGATCCCCCCTGAGGGGGATGATTCGCGCCTCGCTGCGGTGTGGGATCCCCCGTGAGGGGGGTTGATTCGCGCCTCGCTGCGGTGTGGGATCCCCCGTGAGGGGGGTTGATTCGCGCCTCGCTGCGGTGTGGGATCCCCCGTGAGGG
>JBFFFX010000315.1:0-2790 GCA_041557775.1 Acidimicrobiia bacterium
ACTTCACCACCGGCGCCGCGGCGATGTCGAGTGTGTTGCGGGTCGCCGTCTCGAACGTGCGGATGCCCCGCTCACACAGGATGACGTGGTGGTTGCCTTCCTTGTAGATGTATTCGGCGGCGTTGAGCCACTCCTCGATGGTCGCAGTGAAGCCGCGCTTCAAGAGCACCGGTTTGTCCTGCTTGCCGAGCTCGGAGAGCAGCGTGAAATTGGCCATGTTCCGGGTTCCCACGCGGATGAGGTCGGCGTAGGCGGTGACCAGCTCGACGTCGCGTGGATCGACCACCTCGGCGACGAACGGAAGCCCGAACTCCTCCCGCGCCTCGGCGAGAAGCTCCAGCCCTTTCTCGCCGAGACCTTGGAACGAGTAGGGCGAGGTGCGCGGCTTGAAGGCGTCGCCGCGGAGGATCCGCGCGCCCGCCGCCGCCACCGCCTCGGCCGAGGCGAAGAGCTGATCTCGCGACTCGACTGCGCAGGGCCCGGCGATCGGGGCGAAGTGACCCCCGCCGACGGGGACGCCCCGAACCTCGACGATCGTGTCGTCCTCCTGGAAGTCCCGGCTGACGAACTTGAACGGCTTCAGCACGGGCACGGCTCGCTCCACGCCGGGGAAGGCCTCCCACGGCAGCTGCTGAATGACCTCGCGATCACCCACGGCGCCGATCACCGTTCGATGCTTGCCCCGAGACAGGTGGGCGTCGGCTCCGACGTCGCTGAGGCGGTCGACCACGTGCTGGATGTCCTCCTCGGTCGCCGCTTGACGCATGACGATGATCAAGGACTCATCTCCCCGGGCTTGCGAACTCGATGGCACAAGGACCTCCGTGGCGGGCATGGTAGGGGTCCCGCCGGCGGCACTTTTCATCATCGGGGCCTTTGTCGCCGAGAATGACCCGATCGGCACTCCCGGCCGCGACGCAACGCTCCTAGGCTCGCGTCCATGCGTCGCATTCTCGTCACCGGAGCCGCGACGTGGACCGGTGGACGTCTCATCGCCGAACTCGAGCAGCGACCCGGCACCGAGGTGTTCGGCGTCGACGAGATCCCCCGCCGTGTTCCCTTCGCCTCGCACTTCGCGGAGATGAGCCTCGATCGCACCGAGCTCGCCCAGCACGTGCTCGACATCGCGCCGGATACCGTGGTTCACCTGCTCACGGTCGATCGCTCCGCCGAGTTGGGCAGAGGGCGCGCCCACGAGCAAGCCGTGCTGGGCGTCCAAGCGCTCTTCGGTGCGATCGGGAGGAGCCGCACGGTGCGTCGGGTCATCGTCAAGTCCGACGCGGCGATCTATCCCTCGGGGCCGCGCAGTCCCTCGATCTTCGGCGAGGACGCCGACCTGCGGGGACAGCCGACCCGCTACGGGCGGGAGCTGCAGGACCTCGAGCATCTCGTCGCCGAACTGGCGCCGCGCCACGATCACGTCGCGTACACGGTGCTGCGTCTCGCGCCCATCTTCGGGGCGCACGTGGACAACCCGATCAGCCGCTATCTCCTGTCCCCGGTCGTCCCGACCCTGATGGGCTACGACCCGCGTCTCCACCTGCTGCACGAGGAGGATGCGGTGGGTGTGTTCTTGGCGGCAATCGACAGCGAGGCCGCCGGCACCTTCAACGTCGCTGGAGGGGGGCCGCTCTACCTCAGCCGCATCACCAAACTCGGGGGCCGGGTGAGCCAGCCCCTGCCGAAGCGAGCGTTCGCTGCGGCGTTGAGCGGCCTGGCTCGCATCGACCGGCACTTGCCCGGGCACGTGGTTGCGATGGTCAAGCACGGCATCGTGCTCGACACCGACCGTCTGGCGCACCTCGGATTCGCACCGCGGCTCCCGGGACGCCGTGCCGTCCTTGCGGCCTACGAGAGGGTCGCGGCATGAATGCCGCCGAGCTTCACCAGATGACCAAGACAGAGCTCTTGGCCCTCGCTCGCCGCCGGGACCTGGCGGGCCGGTCCCGCATGACCAAGCCGGAGCTGATCGCGGCGCTCGCCGAGGAAGAACCGGCACGCCCACCCCTGGACGTCCCGGTCCGAACCATCACGCCGGTGAGCGAGGCGAGGCGCGCGGGAGCCAGGGAGCGGCGCAGCAAGCTCGATGCCCGCCTCGCTGCGTTCTTCGACCCCGACCTGCGGTGCGGGTGGACGAGCATCGAAGGCTTCCCCTGTGGGCTTCCGGCCATCGCCGGCCACGCGGCGTGCGCGCTGCACGGCGGCATCGACATCCACGATCAGGCCCTGCCGCTCAACGGCCACCTCGGCTTCGACACCTGGCCGACCCTGCTCCGCCACCTCGCGCTGGCGACCTACGACATCGATCCCATCGGCCTCGATCCGGTCATCGCCGAGATCGCATGGCACCTGACCAACTTCCTCTACTTCGACTACTTCCGCGTCGAGGTCGAAGGCATCGAGCACCTGCCGGACGACGGTCCCGCGATCGTGGTCGGCAACCATGGCGGCGCCGCGCTCCCCTACGACGCGTTCATGCTCACGGCGGCCGTCGCGAACGAAATGGCCGTGCCCCGCCGTCTCCGGGTGATCGGCACCGAGATCTTCAACATGCTCCCTTGGGTGTCACACCTGTATCGGAAGGCCGGCGGCGCCTACGCGAGCCGCGCCGACGCCGACTATCTGCTTCGCCACGGCAGGCTCGTCGGCGTCTTCCCGGAGGGAGAGCGCGGGTTCATGAAGCCGGTCTGGGAGGCGTACCAACTCCAACGCTTCGGCCGCGGCGGCTTTCTGACCTTGGCGGAGCAGCATGCGGTGCCGGTCGTCCCGGTGGCAATCGTCGGGTCGGAG
>JBFFFX010000316.1:0-2676 GCA_041557775.1 Acidimicrobiia bacterium
AGTCGCTCTACGGGGGTGCCCCCGGGGGCATCGGTGAGCTCGCCGGTGGCGGCGGCGGCGGCGGCCGTGGCGGCGGCGGCGGCGGTGGTGGCGGTGGTCGCCGGCGTGCTCGTCGTCGGCGGTGACGTGCGCTCCGACGGTGCGGCTGTCGAGCCGGAAACCTCAGCGGCCGTCCGATCGGAGCCCGCGGAGCCAGGGTCGTCGATCACCAGCACGTAGACGCCGACGCCGACGAGCAGCACCACGCCGAGCGCGATGAGCCCTCGCCAGATCATGTCGGCCCCAAGAGAGCACCCATGACACACTCACGCTACCTGCGTCGCGGCGGCAGCCGGCCGCGACGATCAATTTGCCCTTGCGACGGACTTCATCTCCATGAACAGCCGGAGGTAGTCCGGACCACCGGCCTTGGCGTTCGAGCCCGACATCTTGAACCCGCCGAACGGCTGGATCCCGACGAGCGCGCCCGTGATCTTGCGGTTGATGTACAGGTTGCCGACATGAAAATCCGCTCGAGCGCGCTCGACGCGGGACTCATCGCTCGTGTACAACCCGCCCGTGAGCCCGAACTCGGTGTCGTTGGCGATGTCGAGCGCATGGTCGAAGTCCCGGGCGCGAATCACCGACAGCACCGGACCGAAGATCTCGTGCTGTGCGAGCCGTGCGTGGGGATGCACATCACCGAAGATCGTGGGACGGATGTAGTACCCGCCGTCCAGGTCGACGCCGGTGCCGCCGGTGAGCAGCACGGCTTCGGAGGTTCCCTTTTCGATCTCGGCGAGGATCGCCTTGTGCTGGGCCGCCGAGATTACGGGCCCTACGGCGATGTTGGCCTCGGGATTGCCGACCTCGAGCGCCTCTGTCCGCGCCACGACTCGGTCCACCAGCTCGTCGTGGATCGCGTCGACGGCGATCAGCCGGCTGCAGGCGGAGCACTTCTGACCCTGGAACCCATAGGCGCTGCGAACGATGCCATCGGCGGCCGCATCGAGGTCGGCGGTCTCGTCGACGACGATGGCGTCCTTGCCGCCCAACTCCATGTACGCGCGTTTGAGCCACGTCTGTCCCGGCTGAACCACTGCGGCCCGCCGGGCAATGCCGAGTCCGACCTCCTTGGACCCCGTGAAGTTGATGAAGCGAGTGCGCGGATGTTCGACGAGCGCGTCGCCGATGTCGCCGCCCGGGCCCGGGACGAAGTTGACCACGCCGGGCGGCACGCCGGCCTCTGCGACGATGTCCATGAACCGGGCCCCGAGGACCGGCGTGTTCGACGCCGGTTTGAGCACGACGGTATTGCCGGCGGCCACCGGACCGACGGTCATCCCGACCAGGATCGCCACGGGGAAGTTCCACGGGGGTATCGCCACCCCCGCCCCCATGGGGATGAAGAACGAGTCGTTGCTCTCCCCGGGGAACTCGTACAGGGGGACCGGCTCCGCCAGGCGGACGGCCTCGTGGGCGTAGTACCGGCAGAAATCGATGGCCTCGGCGACGTCGGCCTCGGACTCGGCGAAGTTCTTCCCCGCCTCCAACGTCATCCACGCCGACAGCTCGAATTTGCGTTCCGCCATCAGATCGCCGATGCGGTGCACGATCGCGGCCCGTTCGGCGGCGGGGGTTCTCGACCACGACCCGAAGGCATCCCACGCAGCATCGAGTGCCTGGACGGCGATCTCACGGTCGGCCGCTCCGACGACGCCGACGACCTCGTCGGGACGGGCGGGATTGACCGACGTGATCCGGGCCGGCGTGGCGATGGGTTGGCCGGCGACGACCGCGGATTCCTCGCCTCCCAGCCGCGCGCGAACCGCGGTGAGCCCCGCTGCGTAGGCCGCGGACGCGTCGGGATCGGTGAAGTCGGAATACGGTTCCGTCCGGAACGGAGCGAGCACGGTGACCTCCTATCGCGCCTCCCCGAGGTTACCCGGAGCCCTCCTCGCCGACATGGGGCCGCTGGGCCCGATCGAGTAGGGCCACGACCTCGTCGTCCGTCGTTTGGGTGAAGTCGGCGTACCACGCTCCCACCGCCTCGAAGTGCCGGGGTTGGCTCGGGCACACGACGAGGTCGCAGTGCTGCGCGAGCATTCCGACGGCGTCCGGCGGGGCAACGGGAACGGCGCAGATCAGCTGTGCCGGCGCCGCAGCCTGGAGCGCGCGGAGGACGGCGGCAAGCGTCGCTCCCGTCGCCACTCCGTCATCGACGACGATGAGGACGCGACCCGCCAGGTGCGGCGGTTCCGCCGCCCGGTAGCGCGCCGCTCTCCGCTCCAACTCTCTCGTCTCGCGGGCGATCACGTCATCGAGCCACGTCTCGTCGACGCCGAGGCGGTCGGCGATGCTCCGGTTCACCCAGACGGCGCCTCCTTCGGCGATCGCGCCGATCGCCAACTCGGGATTGAACGGCGCACCGAGCTTGCGGGCGAGCGCGACGTCGAGAGGCAGGCCCAGCCTGCGAGCCACCTCGCTCGCCACGACGACGCCGCCCCGGGGGACCCCGAGCACGATTGCGTCCTGCGGCGGCATGGCGGGGAGCGCCGAGCGCAGTGCGTCGGCCAGGTGCTTCCCCGCCTCGCGCCGGTCTCGGTACCGCATCATCCCTACGCTACCGGACAGGTAGCCTTGCATCGATGGGTCGCATCCTGCTCGTCGCCAACCCGTCTGCCTCAGCCTTCACAG
>JBFFFX010000317.1:0-2664 GCA_041557775.1 Acidimicrobiia bacterium
AACGACGTACAGCGGACATCCGGCCAGCTCGGCGTAGGCGATCGCCCGGTGGGTGGCCTCGGATTCGGTCACCGGGGGCCGGGTGACCGAGTGGTAGATCGGATCGGTCTCGCCCCGGGCCAGGGCCTGCTCGCGCAGCACGTCGATGACGATCCCGTTCTCGGCGTGCATCATGATCGTGCTGCCGTTCTCCGCGGCCTTCTGCATCGCCATGAAGATCTGCCCGTCGGTCGAGTAGAGCACTCCCGGGTAGGCCATGAAGAGCTTGAAGCTGGTGACGCCCTCCCCCATCAGGAGGTCCATCTCCTTGAGCGTCTGCTCGTTGACGTCCGACACGATCATGTGCATGCCGTAGTCGATCGCACAGTTGCCCTCGGCGAGACCCATCCACTGCTCGTAGCCGTCCATCATCGGCTCACCGATGGTCTGCACGGCGAAGTCGATGATCGTGGTGGTCCCGCCCCACGCCGCCGCCCTCGTGCCCGACTCGAAGTCGTCCGAGGCGTAGGTGCCGCCGAAGGGAAGCTGCATGTGGGTGTGCACGTCGACGCCGCCGGGGAACAGGTACTTGCCGGTGGCGTCGATCACGCGATCGGCGCCTTCCTCCCAGGAATGAGCGGCGGAGGCGGCAATCCCGACGACCACCTCGCCGTCGATCAGCACATCGGCGACCATCGTCTCCGTCGCCGTGACGACCGTGCCGCCCTTGATGAGTGTTCTCGCCATCGCAACTCCTTGAGGTGGACGGTTGCTGCTTCGTTGGTTCGATACTACCGAGGGGCCCCTGGGGCGGCCGGGAACACCGCGGCGGCCGGGGACGCTGCGGCAGCAGTCACGGCGCCGCCTCGCCCGATCCGACGAGCCAGGCTCGGTGGAGACCCCACGTGACCTCGTCCCCCGGACGGACGCGATCGGGCCGGTCGGTTGCGATCCGGACCCGGCCTCCGGCGGTGCGGATCACGATGTCGCTGGATCCGCCGGTGTACCACACCCGCACCACGACCCCGGTGAGCGGCCCGCCGAGATGCGCCCACGCCGGCCTGACCACCAGGCGCACCGGACCGGGAGGCACCGTCGACCCCCCGGGAAGGGTCAGCGTCACGCCGTTCACCGCGACCGTGACGACATGGTCGGCGGTGGAAACCAGTCGTGCGGCGATCACGTCTGCCGGACCGGCGAGCTGCGCACACCAGGCGTCGACCGGTCGCTCGTACACGTCCACCGGCGATCCGACCTGGGCGAGGGTTCCGTTGCGCAGGAGGGCGACTCGATCCGCCATCGCCAGGGCTTCTGCCGGATCGTGGGTGGCATACACGGCGGCGGCACCGGAGGCCTCGCGACGGTGTGCCAGCTCCTGCTGGAGCGAGAACCGGAGCGCGGCATCGAGATGCGCCGTCGGCTCGTCGAAGAGGAAGAGCAGCGGGTTCGAGGCGAGCGCCCGCGCCAGACCGACTCGCTGTTGCTGACCGCCCGACAGCTCACTGGGGAGCCGCCCTGCCAGCGCTCCGATGCCCAGGGCGTCGAGCAGCCGGTGCGCCGCCGCTTTCGCCGAGCGGGTGGGCTCGCCTGCCCGCAGCAGCGGATAGGCAACGGTGTCGAGCGCGGTGAGATGCGGCCACAACGCGTAGTTCTGGAACACCATCGCCACGCGCCGTTCCTCCGGCGGCACCGGATTCCCTCCCCCGCCCGACACGGTCCGCCCCGCGATCCTGATCTCCCCCGAATCGATCCCTCGCAAGCCCGCAACGGCATGCAGCAGGGTCGTCTTGCCCGACCCGGACGGACCGAGGAGCGCCATCACCTCGCCGGGCGCCACCTGAAGGTCGAGTCCGGCCAGCACGGTGACCGCGCCGTACGAGACCCGGACCGCCTCACATGCCAGCACGTCCTGCATCACCATGCGATCCACCTGCGCAGCGTGGTGCGCAGCGCCCAGCCGAGCGCGGCCGCGGGAAGCAACACGCCGAGTGTCAGCACCACGGCGAGGGCGTTGGTCGTCGATGCATCGCCGAGCTGCCGAAGGTTCAGGACGACGACGGCGAGCGTCTCGCTCCCCGGGCCGTAGAGCAACGCCGACATCGTCAGCTCATGGAGGGCGAACAGGAACACGAGACCCCAGGCTCCGGCGACGGCGGGCCACAACAGCGGGACGAGCACGGTCCGCAGCGCCGTGCGCCGAGACGCCCCGCTGACGCGGGCGGCGCCGACGAGATCCGGATCGGTCCGGCCGATCGCGGCCCGCAGCGGCCGGTGGCCGAGCGACCAGAACTTGGCGAGATAGGCGACGAGGATCAGCAGCAGGGTGTCCCTCAGCAACGGGCCGTAGGCGAGCAGCACGGCCACTGCGAGCGCCGAGCCGGGAACGGCGAACGTCAGCGTCACCGCCGTTCCCGTGGGCTCGAAGCCGCGCCGCCGCTCGAGTCCGACGACGAGCGCCCCGAGCGCAAGCGCAACCGTCGCTGCGCCGACCGCGAGGACCACGCTGTTGCGGAGAGGCCCGGCCGAACCCGAGAGGGCCGCGCCCAGGTGCGACAGGGTGAGGTTCTCCGGAGTCGGGGCCAGACCGGGGGCCCGCACGAGCGACGACACGACCAGGGCCAGGAAGGGGAGCACCGTGGTGAAGAGCGCATACCCGCCGACGAGTGCGGGTCCGGTGCGGCGTCG
>JBFFFX010000318.1:0-2560 GCA_041557775.1 Acidimicrobiia bacterium
ACGGCGGCGGCCGGGGTGATGGCGGAGAAGAACGCCAGCACGAGGATCGTGACGGCCACTGCGATCGTGACCAGGCCCACGCCGCTGACCAGGTAGTCGTACACCCGGTCCACCTCGCCCCGGGCGCGCCCGTGCTCGGGTCACAGCACGGCACGGTGGTACCACCAGACGGCGAGCCCGACCAGCACGGTGGCGATCGGCGCCGAGAGTTGCTCGTAGTGGACCACGGCCGAAGACGTGGCCGGGTCTCCGAAGATCCACTCCAGCACGAGGTAGAGCCCGTAGCCGGCGCCGGACACTGCCGCGATCAGGCCGGACAGGACACCGAACAGGAGCACGTAGACGAGCCAGCCTTCCTTCCGCTCTGCGGTGAAGCCGTGCCGGAGCCAATGCCACGTCCATACGGCGCCGCCGATGAGGACCCCGGCGCCGGCGAGCCACAGCTCGTCCGTCGAGGACGACGCCGCGATGACGTCCGAGGTCGCGGCGAAGACGCGGGCGATGGCGAGGTCGACGACGAACGCCGCCGAGATCGCCGTGATCCACAAGCCGACCGCCGCACCGACCCAGAGGTGGAGCTGCGGCAGGAACGCGGGCTCGAGGCGCCGCCATGCGATCCAGTGCCCGACCCACGCGCCGCCCCACACGAGCAGGCCTGCCGCGGCGCGTCCGTTCCACACGCCTTCGATCAGTCCGTCGGCGAGGGCGAACGCATCGGTTATGGCAACGGCCAGCGACGTGATGAGGGCGATGTTCAGGTAGAAGGCCCAGCCGAACGTGCGACGCTCGACGGGGTCCCGCTCATGGGTTCTTCGCACCCACCGGCCGAGTCCGAGGAACACGGGTACGCCGACGACGGTCATCGCCAGCGGCCCGGCGAGATCGGTGCTGCGCCGCGCCGACGCGGTCGACAGCGCCTCGCCTAGTAGTCCGCTCAGGCCGATCGCGGCGACGATGAACGCACCGAACAAGAGCACGTAGACGAAGAGCCGCCGTGCCGACATCGGGGTCACCTCGCCCGGGGCTGCCTCGTCCCGTCGCCGCTGGACGGCGCTGACGATGCCCCAGACGATGAGGCCGAGGATTGCCAGTGGAATGATGCTACCGACGATGAACATGGCTCACCTCCCTATGCACTCGCTGAGTGGCCAATCGGCGCCCACGATCCGCCATTCGCCCGCCTGGTGTTCCAGCACGAGGACGGTGTCGATCGTGTCCGCCTGAATCGGAATGTCTTCGAAGTCGAGGTCACCGGTGTCGAGCCGGATGTCGATCGTGGCGGTGTCGCCCCGGCGGTTGACGTCGGTGAAGGTGGCGGTGGCCACCGACCACCACGGCTCGATCCGCAGGTTGTGGGGATCGCACTCCCGCTGCCAATCGGCGTCGAGCAGGCTGTGGGCGGTGGTGTAGTCGTCGTCGAGCAGGGCTTGCACATACCTTTGCGCCGCCGCCTCCGGGCTGCCCGGTTCGTACTCGGCGACCTTCGGGCTGCCGAGGAGGGCGACGCCGACAATGATCGCCACCAGTGCCGACGCCCCGACGATCAGGACGACCGATCCCGGTTTGCGTTTTGTCTTGGCGTCCATGCGCACCCTCCGCGACGGTGTCATCTCCATCGTGCTCCGCCGCCGGGGTGGAGCATATAGGGGAACGCCCCTATTTCTCCGGAGGGGCCGCAGTGGTCATCGGTGCACCGGCCAGATTGACCAGGCGTGTCACGAGAGGCGGCTACCGTGCGCGGTATGAAGCTGTTCGCAGAGCGTGTCGTCGAGGATACGAGGATCGTTGCCGTGCAGGCGGACATCACGACGCTCGACGTCGACGCCGTGGTCAACGCGGCGAACGAGATGCTCCAGCACGGCGGGGGCGTGGCGGCGGCGATCGCCCGCGCCGGGGCACCGGAGGTCCAGCAGGAGTCCGACGAGTGGGTTGCGGCCCGCGGACCCGTCGCGACGGGTGCCTCAGCGGTCACGTCGGCGGGGGCGATGCCGGCGGCGATGGTGATCCACGTGGTCGGTCCCCGCTACCGCGAGGGCCAGGACAACGTCGGCATGTTGCGAGCGGCGGTCCGGGCGGCGCTGGAGGCGGCCGAAGCCCGCGAGGCGCATCGGGTGGCGTTCCCGGCGATCTCGGCCGGCATCTTCGGGTACCCGGCGGACGAGGCGACGGCGATCATCGCCGCGACCGTCGTCGCCTGGGCGGAGCACCACGACGACCCGTCGGAGGTGTTCTTGGTGGGGTTCGACGCGGAGATGGCGCAGCGGTTCGCCCTCGGCGTCGAGCTCGCCGAACGCTGATCCGGCGGTACGTCGCTGCGGTTATCTACTGTAAGATCTTGTTGTGCGAGCTAAGGAGCCGGTATGGATCACACCGAGGAGTTCCCGCCCGTTCTCGACACCGCGATGGTGGCCGAGCTGCTGGGCATGAACATCCAGGTGGTGCGGCGGATGGCCCGCGAGGGGCAGATTCCCTCGTACCGGCTGCCCGGCGGCCGCACGTTCCGGTTCTTTCGCGACGAGATCTTCGAATGGCTGCGCAGCTTCCCCGTGACCCCGGAGAC
>JBFFFX010000319.1:0-2505 GCA_041557775.1 Acidimicrobiia bacterium
ACTTCGCGCTGGCGCAGAAGCTGGCCAAGGGGCGCAAGGAGCTGCTTAGGACCTGCGTCGCCAACTTCGCCGAGGTGGTCGTCGCCCCCGAGGTCACCACCGACGCAGCGGTGGTGATGGCGGGGAAGCCGAACGTGCGCGTGCTGGCTGCGCCTCCGCCCGATGGCCGCGACCTCGACCTGCGGCGGGTCGAGCGCGGGCTGCTGGTCCAGCGGCGGGACGTTGCGACGCCGGGGGAGTGGCAGGTCGTGGCCGGTCCGCCGCTCACGGCCGGCTTGCGGGCAGAGTTGGAGTTCGCCTGGGTCGTCGCCGGCCACACGAAATCGAATGCCGTCGTCGTCGCCAACGAGCGGGCGGCGGTCGGCGTGGGTGCCGGAGACCAGAGCCGGGTCGGTGCGGCTGAGAGGGCGCTGGCGCGGGCGGGGGAGCGGAGCCGCGGCGCAGTAGCCGCCAGCGATGCGTTCCTGCCGTTCCGGGACGGTCTCGACGTCCTCGCCGATGCCGGAATCGTGGCGCTCGTGGAGCCGGGCGGCTCGATGCGCGACCATGAGGTCATCGGCGCCGCCGAAGAGCGCGGCATGACGCTCGTGTTCACGGGCAGGAGGCACTTCAGACATTGACGGCACAGGTTCTCTCCGGACGTGAGGTAGCAGGCGCGGTGCGCGCCGAAGTGAAGGAGCGGGTCGCGGCGCTGGCCGCCCGGGGGAAGTCCGTCGGGCTCGCCACGGTGCTGGTCGGTGAGGATCCGGCGTCGCAGGTCTACGTCCGCAACAAGCACAAGGCCGCGGTGGCGGCGGGCATGCTGTCCTTCGACCACCACCTGCCGGCGACGGCGTCGCAGGAACAGGTGGAGGACCTCATCCGCCGGCTGAATGCCGACGACGAGGTGGACGGCATGATCGTCCAGCTTCCCCTGCCCGATGGTCTCGACGGCAACCGGGCGGTCGAGACCATCGATCCCGCCAAGGACGCCGACGGTCTGCATCCCCACAACCTGGGTCTGCTCGTGCTGGAGCGATCCGGCCCGCGGCCGGCGACGCCGAGCGGCGTCATGCGCATCCTCGACTACTACGGCATCGAGACTCGCGGCAAGCGGGCGGTGGTGGTCGGGAGGTCGTTTCTGGTCGGGCGCCCGCTCGCGCTGCTGCTCGGCGCCAAGGGCACCGACGCCACGGTCGTGCAGGCACACAGCCGCACCCCGGATCTGGCGGCCACGACGCGAGAGGCGGACATCCTGGTGGCTGCGGTCGGGCGCGCCGAGCTGATCACTGCGGAGTTCGTCAAGCCCGGCGCCACCGTCATCGACGTGGGCATCAACCGCACCGACGACGGCCTCGTGGGCGACGTGGACTTCGACCCCGTTGCCGCGGTCGCCGGGGCGATCACACCGGTGCCGGGCGGCGTCGGGCCGATGACGATCGCCTCGTTGCTTCTCAACACGGTGATCGCCGCCGAGGCTGCCGCAGGCTGAGCGGGAAACCCGGCTGTCTCGCAGTGCGGCCTGGGCCCGTCGGTGCGGCGAGCTGGAGTGGCGCACCAGCGCACTACCCTCCGGCCAGATCACGCCGAGACCGACATCGAGGAGTTGCGCATGGCCGAGAAGATCACGATGGGCCCGGGTGGCCTCGCCGTTCCGGACCATCCGATCCTGCCGTTCATCGAAGGTGACGGTATCGGGCCCGACATCTGGGCCGCTGCGGTCCGGGTCTTCGATGCGGCCGTGGAGAAGGCCTACGGGGGCGCACGCAAGGTGGAGTGGCTCGAGGTCCTCGCCGGCCAGAAGGCGTTCGACCAGACCGGCCAGTGGTTGCCGGAGGAGACGGTCGACACGTTCCGCAGTCACCTCGTCGGCATCAAGGGACCGCTGACGACGCCCGTGGGCGGCGGCATCCGCAGCCTCAACGTGGCCCTCCGCCAGATCATGGATCTCTACGTCTGCCTGAGGCCGGTGCGGTGGTATAAGGGAGTCCCCTCGCCGGTGAAGCGTCCTGAGCTCGTCGACATGGTGATCTTCCGGGAGAACACGGAGGACGTGTACGCCGGCAAGGAGCTGGAGCAAGGCACCGAGGGCGCCCAACAGCTCCTGGAGTTCCTCGACGAGACCTTCGGCTGGGACATCCGCGAGGACAGCGGCATCGGCATCAAGCCGGTGTCGGTGACCGGGTCGAAGCGCCTCATTCGCGCCGCGATCAAGTACGCCCTGGCCAACAACCGCACGTCGGTGACGCTGGTCCACAAGGGGAACATCATGAAGTTCACCGAGGGGGCCTTCCGCACCTGGGGCTACGAGCTCGTCAAGGAGGAGTTCGCCGACGTTGCGGTGTCGTGGGAGGACTGCGGCGGTGATCCGGGGGACAAGCTGCTCGTCAAGGACTCGATCGCCGATGCGTTCCTCCAGCAGATCCTGACCCGCCCGGCCGAGTACGACGTGGTGGCGACCATGAACCTGAACGGCGACTACGTCTCCGATGCGCTGGCGGCCCAGGTCGGCGGCATCGGGATCGC
>JBFFFX010000320.1:0-2343 GCA_041557775.1 Acidimicrobiia bacterium
CACGGTTACCACCGAGGCGGCCGGCGTCGACGCCGTCGTCCTCGGGCTGGATCGCGACATCACCTACGACAAGCTGACGGCCGCCACGCTCGCCGTCCGGGCCGGAGCGGCGCTGGTTGCGACGAACAGCGATGCGACGTTCCCCGTTCCCGATGGCCTCGTGCCGGGAGCCGGAGCGCTCCTTGCCGCTCTGGAGCGGGCTACGGACGTCGAGGCCGTCGTGTGCGGCAAGCCGTACGCACCGATGGGCGACCTGGTCTCGGAGATGGCCGGGAGCGGTGACATCGTCATGGTCGGGGATCGGGTCGAGACCGACATCGAGTTCGGCCGCCGCCAGGGTTGGCGGACGGTACTCACCCTGACCGGCGTGACCCCGGAGGCGGAGGCGGCGACGTCCGGCGCCGACGACGTGATTGCCTCTATCGCGCAGCTCCCGGAACTGCTGGGAGTGTGACCGAAACCCCGGCTACATGAAGATTCGCTGGGGGCGGTGAAGGTGCTCGATGCGGCGAAGAAGGCGGGCGCGTATCGGCAGCGTGATGAGCACCCCGGCGATGAACCCACCGGCGTGCGCCTCCCAAGCGATACCTTCGCCCTGGATCCCGAACTGGCCGAGGAACCAGATGCCGAGAAATATCAGCGCAGGGACGGGAACGAAGAGGAACAGGAACCAGGTGAGGACTCTGTGGGTGGGGAAGAGGACCAGGTAGGCGCCGAGCACCCCGGCGATGGCTCCGGAGGCACCCACCAGCGGGATCGTCGACTCGGGATTGGCGGCCACGAACGTCCCCGTTGCGATCAGCCCGGTGGCGAGGTAGAAGACGAGGTAGGAGCCTCCGCCGAAAGCTTCCTCCACGTTGTTGCCGAAGATCCACAGGAACCACATGTTGCCGCCGATGTGGATCAGCCCGCCGTGGAGGAACATCGAGACGACGGCCGCCAGCCACACGTTCTTGTCGGGGAACGCTCCGCGCTCACCGGTGTCGCGACAGCTCTCGGTGTTGCGCTCCTCGGTCGTCAGCGGCTCTCCTGTGGTGATCTCGCAGGCGATGGCGGCGTGCTCGTAGGCGAAGTCCTCGGCCTGGTCGCCGCTCCCTTGCGGCTGCCAGAGGAAGAACACCGCGATGTTGGCGGCGATGATCAGCACCGTCACGATCGGACGGATCCTCGTCGGGTTGAGGTCACGGATCGGGAACAAAGCGCGGTCCTGTGGTCGTGTCCGGCGATAATGCGTCTATGGATACTACGCAGCCCACCAACGCTGTACCCGACACGTCACTCGACCGCTTGGCTGCGGTCGACCCCGCCGAGGCGCCCGCGGTGGCCGAGCGGTTGGCGGCCGAGCTCTCCGCCGAGCTCGAGACCCCCTTCGAACCCAAGGCCGAGCACTGACCACGCGCCTCGATGTCGAGCTGGTGCGGCGCCATCTCGTCGCGACCCGCGCCGCGGCGCGCCGGGCCATCGTGGAAGGAAGGGTGACCGTGGCCGGTGTGCCGAAGCCCCGCCCGGCGACCCGTGTCCACGGTGCGACCGATCTACACGTCGATCCCGAGGCGGTGCGCTACGTGAGCCGCGGCGGGCGCAAGCTGGCGGCGGCGATCGAGGGCTTCGAGGTCTCGGTCCGCGGCCGTCGGGCTCTCGACGTCGGCGCATCTACCGGCGGGTTCACCGACTGCCTGCTCCAGCGCGGCGCCGCGGCCGTAACGGCAGTGGATGTTGGCACGGATCAGCTGCACGACCGCATTCGCCACGATCCCCGGGTCACCGTGCTGGAGCAGGCCGACATTCGCGAGCTCGTTCCGGCGGAGATCGGCGCACCCTTCGACCTCATCGTCGTCGACGTCTCGTTCGTGTCGGTCGCGAGTCTGGCGGGAGTGCTTGCGGCCTTCGGGTCTGCGGGCTCCGACTACATCGTGTTGGTGAAGCCCCAGTTCGAGGCGGGACCGGATGCCCGGGATCGACGCGGCGTGGTCGGTGACGAGGCCGTGCGGACGGAAGCGATCCGGTCAGCGACGGCGGCCCTCGCGGCTGTCGGCTTCGATGTTGCGGGATCGATGGCCTCACCCGTGACCGGCACGTCCGGGAACATCGAGCACTTGCTCTGGTTGCGCTTCGGACCGGATCTCGCACGTGTCACTCCACCCGACGATGATGACGCCCATGACTGAACGATCCATGCGCCTCGGCCTGGTCATCAGCTCGCGCGCAGAGGCGAGCGACGTGGCACGCTCCCTCGACCGCGCCGCAGTGGCTCGCGGCATGGCGACCGTTCGTGCGGGCATCCTGGATCACGGCGACGACCTCGATGTGATCGTGGGCATCGGCGGCGACGGGACGCTCCTC
>JBFFFX010000321.1:0-2173 GCA_041557775.1 Acidimicrobiia bacterium
CGGTGACATCGACGAGATCATCGTGGCGACGGATACCCCCGAGCTCTACACGCCGGACACCGCATCGCTGCTCCAGCACCGGCTCGGGGCCCGGTCGATCCCCACGTACGACCTCGGGGGCAGCGGGTGTGCCGGTTTCGTCCAAGCGCTCGATGTCGCCCGCTCCCGGATCTACATGACGCCGAAGCGGGTGCTCGTGGTCGGCGTCGAGCTGATCTCGCGGCTCATCTCGTGGAAGGACCGAGCCACGTGCGTGCTGTTCGGTGATGCGGCAGGCGCCATGATCCTCGGCGCCGAGGGCGGCAAGGGCGAGCTGCTCGACGTGATGACCGGAACCGACGGCAGCATGGCGGAGATCCTCACGCTCAGCACCGGAGGAACCCGGAATCCCTTCACGGCCGAGGCCGCCGCCGCGGGCGATCACAAGCGGCTGACGATGGAAGGACGCGAGGTTTTTCGCCAGGCGGTGCACCGCATGACGGGCGTGGTCGGCGAGTTGCTGGCCAAGTTGGGCAAGACGGTCGCCGACGTGGCGCTGGTCGTTCCTCATCAGGCCAACAAGCGCATCATCGATGCGGTGGGCCAGCGGCTCGGCGCCTCGGCGGATCAGGTCTACATCAACGTCGATGAGTACGGGAACACCGGCTCTGCGTCCGTCCCGTTTGCGATGTGGGAAGCGCATGCGAAAGGCCGGATCGCCCCGGGCGACCTGGTCATCGTCACCGCTTTCGGCGCCGGATTCCATTGGGCCGCAGCAGCGTTCCAGTTCTGAGGCCGCCCGCAGCCGGGTGCCGCCTCCCACCATCCAAGCGAGCCCGGCACGCCGTCGGCGCGCTCCTCACAGGGCTAACGTCCGCTCATGCGACTGCCCTCGTCTGCCACCGTCGTCGAGGTCGGGGCCCGGGACGGGCTCCAGAACGAGGCGACGCTGCTCGACACCGACACCAAGGTCGCGCTGATTCGCCGGCTGGTCGCGGCCGGCACCACTCGGATCGAGACGGCCTCGTACGTGCATCCCAAGCTGGTCCCGCAGATGGCCGACGCCGAAGCCGTGATGGAGGCCCTCGGTCCGAGTCCGGACGGTGTGTCGTACATCGGGCTGGTCCTCAACCGGCGCGGGCTCGACCGCGCCCTGCTCACCCCCGTCGACGAGATCAACTTCGTCGTGGCGGCCAGCCAAGGCTTCAACCAGGCGAATCAAGGCGCTGCGGTGGAGGAGACGATGGCCGCAATCGAGGAGATGCTGCCGATCGCCCGCACCGCAGGCATGGCGACGAGCGTCACGATCTCCGTGGCGTTCGGCTGCCCCTACGACGGCGAGGTCGGCGTGGACGAAGTGGTGACCCTGGCCGCCCGCTCCGCCGCCGCCGGAGCGGATGAGATCGCCCTCGGCGACACGATCGGTGTCGCCACTCCCGGCGACGTCGTCCACCGGTTCTCGGCGATCGGTCGCGTCGCCGGCGGCGCGGCACTGCGCGGCCACTTCCACGACACACGCAACACCGGTGTCGCCAACGTGTACGCCGCGCTCACTGCCGGCGTGACCACCGTCGATGCATCGGTGGGCGGTGCGGGTGGCTGTCCCTTCGCCCCGAACGCCACGGGCAACGTTCCCACCGAGGACGTGCTGTACGCACTCCACCGCATGGGCATCACCACCGGCATCGACCTCGATGCGACCATCGCAACCGGCAGGTGGCTGGGCGAGCAGCTCGGCAAGACGCTTCCCGCGGCCGTCGCCCGGGCCGGCGGGTTCCCTTACTGAGGGGACCACTCGTCCCTACCTGATCCCGATCGCGAGCAGCACCCCGGCACTAGCGGGGCCGGCTGCGGCGTCGCACGCTGGAGGGCGGAGTGTGTGCCACGCAAGGAGGCCATCGGTGGACACCAAGCTCGCAAATCCCGCCCCCCTCGGACTGATGGGGTTCGGCATGACCACGATCCTGCTCAACATCCACAACGCAGGATTCTTCGAGATCAGCGCGATGATCCTCGCCATGGGGTTCTTCTACGGCGGGATCGCCCAGCTCATCGCCGGAACGATGGAGTTTCGCAAGGGCAACACCTTCGGCACCACGGCGTTCACGTCGTACGGGCTCTTCTGGATGACGCTCGTGGCGCTGCTGATCGTGCCGGAGTTCGGCTGGGGGAGCGGCGAGGCGACGCCGGCCAC
>JBFFFX010000322.1:0-2126 GCA_041557775.1 Acidimicrobiia bacterium
GCGATCGAGCCGATGCGAATGGACCACCGCCGACATCGTGCCAACTACTTCGCCGCCGGCGGTGACCGGTACCCGCTCGACCAGAGGCCACTCGGAAGGGGCCTCCCCCTCCATCATGAGGCCGGTGAGCAGCCGGCGCGGGCCGGCGGCAGCCACCGCGCGCAGCGCCTGCTTGCCGATGTATTCCGAGGCGAGGTCGACGTCGACGAAGGCACCCATCCCTGCCTCGAACGGATTGCTGTCGGGCGTCGTGTCCCCGCCCCAGGACAAGAGGCCGCTCTCGACCCGCTCGACGTGATTCGGTGCGCCGGGTCCGATGCCGTAGGGCTGCCCAGCCGACTTGACGCGCTCGTACAGCTCGTCGCCGCGGCTGCCATCCTGCAGGAAGAGCTCGAAGCCGCCCTGCTTCGACCAGCCGGAGCGGCACACGACCACCGGGATGTCTCCCAGGCTCGTCTCCCGAAACCAGAAGTAGCGGAGCTCGCGGACCCAATCGCCGAACAGGTCGGCGGCCACCTCCACCGCCTGCGGACCCTGGATCGCCAGCGGGGACACGTCCGGCTCGGAGACCTCGACGTCGAAGCCGCGTTCGGCGGCGACGGCCCGGCACCACGGCAGCATGTCGTAGTCCGCCAGCGAGAACCAGTAGCGGTTGCCGCTCAGCTTGAGCAACACCGGATCGTTGAGCAGCCGCCCGTGGTGGTCGCACATGGCGACGTACTTGCCCTGGCCCTCCTGCATCGTGGTGAGGTCGCGTGCCGACAGGTACTGGGCGAGCTCGTGGGCGTCGAGTCCGGCGACCTCGACCTGGCGTTCGCACGCGACGTCCCACATGGCGACGCCGTCGATCAGCCGGTCGTACTCGGCGCGAAGGTCACCGAAGGACGTGGGCATGAGCATCTTGTTGTAGACGGTGAAGTCGGTCGCGCCGTCCCGCACGGTCGCCTCGTAGTACGGCGAGCGCCTGATCCGGGGGCTCATCGTGAGTCTCATGGGCGGGCAGCCTACGACGATCGGGTGACTCGTGACGAGCATGGCGGCGCCGCGGCTGCGCAGCGTTACGGAGGGCGTACCCTCTCTCCCCGGATGTCGACCAATGCACGAACCGCTTCCTCACCACAGGATGTCACCCTCGTCGGGCGCGGCCGGGAGCTGATCTTCCGCCAGGTGCGCCGCGCCCCGCGCGAGTTCGCCGTCGGAGGTTTCGGGACGGTGCTCTTCGCGGCGATGACGGTGCTCTCGTCCTTCGTCGTGGGCTGGATCACCGACACCGTGCTGCTGCCGGGCGTCGAGGCAGGAGAGGTGCGCACGACGACCCTGGCGATCTCCGCGCTTGCCGTGGTCGGCGTCGCTGCGGCCCGGGGTGTCGGGATCACCCTGCGACGCGTCGGCGCCTTCTTCGCCCAGTACCGCTTGCAGGCACGTGATCGCACCGACGTGACCAACAGGTATCTCGAGCTACCCATCGAGTGGCATCGCCGCCACCCAACCGGGCAACTACTGGCGAACGTCAACGAGGACGTGGAGGCGGCGTCCTTCATCGCCGCTCCCCTGCCGATGGCATTCGGCGTCGTAGTCCTCATCGCGATCACCGCCGTGCTCTTGGTGCTCACCGATCCATTCCTCGCCCTGATCGGTTTCGCCGTCGTCCCGGCGTTGTTGTCGGCCAACTACGTGTTCCAGCGCCGAATGCGGGCCGTTGCCGCCAAGGCCCAGCGGCTTCGGGCCGAGGTTGCCGAGATCGCCCACGAGTCGTTCGACGCGGCTCTCGTGGTCAAGACGCTCGGACGCGAGGACGCCGAGGTCGGCCGCTTCGGACAGCGATCGGATGCACTGCGGGATCGTATGGTCGAGGTGGGCCGGCTGCGTGCAATGTTCGATCCAGTCATCGAAGCGCTCCCGAACATCGGCATCCTCGCCGTCCTCGCGGTCGGTGCGTGGAGGGTCGATCAAGGGGCGCTCAATCCTGGTGCACTTGTCACGTTCGCCTATCTCTTCCGTTTGGTGGCGCTGCCCATGCGCGTGTTCGGGTGGCTGCTCGGTGAGCTGCCCCGCTCGGTCGTCGGGATGGACCGCGTTGAAGCCGTGCTCGGCGAGCAGGCCGGCGTCGCCTACGGGTCGTCCAC